>JAYTFQ010000397.1:0-10904 GCA_043734225.1 Anaerolineales bacterium
TTGTCGCGCAGGCCGCCGCCCAACTGCACCTTGAGCCCGACCGCCAGGATGGCGCGCAGAGCGGCGGCGTTGGCCGTGCCGTCGGTGCCAAACGAGCCATCCAAATTGACCACATGCAGCCACTCCGCGCCCTCGGCCAGCCAGCGCGCGGCCACAGCGGCCGGATCGTCGCCATAGACGGTCTGGCGGGCCGGGTCGCCCTGGGCGAGGCGGACGACGAAGCCGGCGCGCAAATCAATAGAGGGGTAGACCACAAACTGTGTGGGGGTGTGGGAGTGTGGGGGCGTGGGAGAAGGAATCACAATTTGCCTTTTGTAGAAGGCAGGGTGCCGGCGCGGCGCGGGTCGAGGGTGGTGGCGGCGTCGAGGGCGCGGCCAAGGGCCTTGAAGAGAGCTTCGGCCTGGTGATGATCGTCGCGGCCATATTCGACGCGGGCGTGGACATTGGCGCGCGCGGTGGCGGCCAGGCTTTCAAAAAAGTGCGGCACCAGCGAGGTGGGGAACTGCCCAATGCTGGGGCCGTGCCAGACCGCGTTCACCACCGCATACGGCCGGCCGGATAGATCGACCGCCACAAAGGCCAGAGCTTCGTCCATGGGCACATAGGCCGAGCCCATGCGCACCAGCCCGCGCTTGTCGCCCACGGCCTCGGCCAGGGCCTGGCCCAGCAGCAGGGCGGTGTCCTCAATGGTGTGATGGGCATCCACCTGCAAGTCGCCCGTGGCCTTGACGGTCAAATCGAACAGGCCGTGCACGGCGATGTGCGACAGCATGTGATCCAGAAAGCCGATACCGGTGGCGATGTCGTGCTGGCCGGTTCCGTCCAGGTCGAGCGTCAGCGCGATATCCGTTTCGTTGGTGTGCCGGTGGAGTTGAGCGGTGCGCATGGCTTAAACCTTCCGCAGAGCAGCCAGCAGAGCATCGGTGTGCTCGGGCTTGCCGACCGAGATGCGAATGCAATCCGTGAGCCCGGGCTTGTTGAAATAGCGCACCAGGATGCCTTCGCCTTCCAGGGCCAGCTTGAGCTGGCGTGCGTCACGCCCACTGACGCGGCACAGGATGAAATTGGAGCGCGACGGATAAGGATGCAGGTAAGCGATGCCGGCCAGGCCCTGCGCCAGCCGCTCGCGCTCGGCGGTCAGCCGCGCCACCATATCGGCCATGTAGTCGGCATCTTGTAGCGCCGCGATGGCGGCGGTGGAGGCCGCCACGCTGACGTTGTAGGGCTGCTTGATTTTCCACAGGTGCGGCATCAGGACAGCGGGAAAGGCGCCATAGCCCACGCGCATACCGGCCAGCCCAGCGCGCTTGCTGAACGTCCGCAGCACCATCAAATTCTCGTGTTCCAGTACCCAGCCCAGGCGCGACGGGCCGTGAAACTCGACATAGGCCTCGTCGAGCACTACCGCCACGGGCAGGGCCAACAGGCTGAGCAGATCGGCGTCGGAGATGACCGAGCCATCGGGGTTGTTGGGGGAAGTGAGGAATAGCAGTTTGGGGGTGTGGGGGTGTGGGCGATCCAGCATAGGCTGGATCGAGGGAGAAGAGAAAACTGCGGCCACACCGTCGACGTCGATGCTGAAGTCGGAGCGGCGAGGCACGCGGACGACGCAGCCGCCATTGACGGCGGCATCGAAGGGGTACATGCCGAAGGTGGGCGGGCAATCGATGATGGCGTCGCCGGGCCGCAGGAACAGCCGCATGATCAGATCAATCAGCTCGTCGGCGCCGGCGCCGGCCAGCAAGTTTTCTGCCGGCAGGCCGGTATCGGCCGCCAGAGCCGCGCGCAGCGCGGTGCTGTCCGGATCCGGATAAATATGTGGAAACGGCATCGCGGCCAGCGCGGCGCGCACGCGCGGGCTGGGGCCATATGGGTTCTCGTTGGCATCAAGCTTGACGATGGCTTCCGGCGCCAGCCCCAGCCGCGCCGAGAGCACCTCAAAGGGCAGGATGGGCGTGTAGGCTTCCATCGAGGCGATATCGGGGCGAATCAGGTCAGTAATGTTCATCTTATTACTTTCATACGATTACCCTTCATCCCGCGCAGCGACCCTTCTTTGCGCGGCCCCCGCGTGGCCATCCAGCCCTTCGGCGCGCGCCAGGCGCTCCGCATGCGGCGCGATGGCGGCGGTGGTGACCGGGTCCAGGGCCACCAGGCTGGTCAGGCGCACAAAATCGACCACGCTGAGGGGCGAGGCGAAGCGGGCGCTGCCGCTGGTGGGCATCACATGGCTCGGGCCGGCCACATAGTCGCCCAACACTTCGAACGAATGCTCGCCCAGAAACACTCCGCCGGCATGGCGGACGTGCGGCAGCCAGGCCCATGGGTCGCGCACGGCCAGGCACAGATGCTCGGGGGCGTAGCGGTCTGCCAACTGCACCGCCTCGCTCAGGTCGGCGGTGAGCACGATGCCGGAGTTGCGCTCAAAGGTTTGAGCGATGATCTCAGCCCGCGAGAGCGACTCGATCTGCCGGGCTACCTCGGCCTGCACGGCGTGGGCCAGCGGCTCGCTGGGGGTCAGCAGGATGGCCGAGGCCAGCACGTCGTGCTCGGCCTGCGCCAGCAGGTCGGCCGCCACCCAGGCCGGGTTGGCGCCTTCGTCCGCGATCACCACGGTCTCGGTCGGCCCGGCCAGGCCGTCGATGCCCACCACCCCGAAGACCAGCTTCTTGGCCAGGGTCACATAGATATTTCCCGGCCCAACGATCTTATCCACCGGCCGGATGGTGTCCGTGCCAAAGGCCAGCGCGGCGATGGCCTGCGCCCCGCCTACGCGCAGCACCTCGGTGGCGCCGGCGATGGCGGCGGCGGCCAGGATAACGGGGTTGACAAAGCCGGTCTCGGGAAAATCGGGATTGGGCGGCGTGGCCACCACAATCTCGCGCACGCCCGCCACCCGGGCCAGGATGGCGGTATGCAGCACGGTGGACGGCAGCGGCGCGGTGCCGCCGGGCACATAGCAGCCCACCCGGTCGAGCGGCGAAACCATCTGCCCCAGCAGCCCGCCCAGGTCGCGTGTCATCCAGGAGGTGATGGGCTGCTGGCGGTGAAAAGCCTCCAGCCGCGCGGCGGCGGCCCGCAGCGCCGCAACGACATCCGGGCTGACCCACTCCAGCGCCAACTCCAACGCCGGCTCGGGCACGTGAAAATCGTCCAGGCGCACCCGATCAAAGTGCTCGGTGTACTCGCGCAGGGCGGAGTCGCCGCGGGCGCGCACGGCGGCGATGACGGCCGCCACGGCCGCCAGGCGCTCGGCGTCGTCGTCGATCGGTCGCCGGTCCAGCAGGTGCCGATCACAAATCCGCATTCAGCCTCTGGGCCCGCTCGGGCTCTTCTTCAAAGATGTAGGTGACGGGCGAGACGATTACCCCGCTGCCGCCGATGGCGCGCAGCGCGCGCACGGCGGGAATGATGCGGTCCTTGTGCACCACGATCGTGACCGCGTTCCACTGCTCGCCGCCATGCGCAAACACGGGCGCGATGGTGGGGCCCTGCAAGCCGCTCAGGTCGGGCTGCGCGAACAAGGCGTCGGCAATGGCGCGAGCCGAATCGCCGCGCATGTTGGCCACCACCATGTAGTTTTCCTGGCCGCGCAGGTAAGCCTCGATGTATTCCAGCAACTGGCGGGCCATGGCGAGCACTTCCGGGCGGGCGCGCAGGGCAGCGCGATTGGCGAAGAACACGGCCTGCGAGCGCAGCACCACACCATCTTCCAGCACGCGCAGGCGATTATCGTGCAGCGTTTGGCCGGAGGAGACCAGATCCGAAATCATGTCGGCATAGCCGATGGCCGGCGCGACTTCCAGCGTGCCCTCGGCGGCGATGAGGTGGACATCGGGCACGCCGGCCTGGCGCAGAAAGCGGCCGGTGAGATTGGGATACTGCGTGGCCACCCGCAGCGGGTGGGCCAGGCCGGCGGCTCGCGCCGCCAGGCGCGGCAGGTTGGTCTCGGGCCACTCGTCCGGCACGGCCAGGGCCAGATAACACTGGCCAAAGCGCAGGGCTTCGTGCAGGATCATCACCTCTTCGCCCGCCCCGCGGCGCTCTTCCACCGCATCCAGGCCGGCCAGGCCAAAATCCACGCTGCCTTCGCGCACCGAGACGACGATATCACCCGGGCGCTGGAACATGACAGTTAGATCGGGCAAGACCGGGATGCGGGCGAAATACTGGCGCGGGTTGGGCTTATCGATGCGCAGCCCGGCCGCGGCCAGGAAATCGACCGCGCCCTGCTCCAGGCGGCCCTTGGAAGGCAGGGCCAAACGGATGTCAGATCGAGTCATAGGTGCCTTTTAGCTAGAATAAAAAAGGCCCCCCGGTTGTCCGGAGGGCCTGGTTGGCGTCAAACGAGCGCCACTATCCTGACTTCCGGTGCGGTGTTGGAAGCGGATGATGATGGTGGCTGGCGGCAAATGCAATCATTTTGGTCATCACGCGGCAAAGCTTACCACAAGGCGCGGCCGGGCGCAAACTGTTGCTCAGGGCAGCTCGTGGCAGTAGTGCGCACCGACGCCTTCGCCGGTGAGCTGCAGCTCCGGCGCGATGAAGTCTTGCGCGTGCGGCATGGCATGCGCGCTGGCGCGCGGCCGTGTTCCAGCCAGCGCCTGCCAACCAGAGATGACGGGCCGCATGACGGCTGGGCCGCCGGCGGTGAACTGCACCGGACCCAGCGCCACCCCGCAGGCCGACACGGACATTGCCAGCGCCACTCCCAGGCCCATAACCAACCCCAGCCGCCGTTTGCGCATGTCAGCCTCCACACGAGCCATCAGCGCGGAACTGGACTCAGTATGTCACAATTTTCAAAGCCGAGTCAAGCAAAGGCCTGATTCAGCGCCTGGTCCAGATCGGCCATCAGGTCGGCGGCGTCTTCCACGCCCAGCGACAGCCGCACCAGGTTGTCCTTGATGCCCACCGCCAGCCGCTCCTCGGTGGAGAGCTCGTAATACGACATCAGCGACGGCTGCTCCACCAGCGTCTCCACCCCGCCCAGCGAGGCGGCGATGATGGGGATACGCAGCGCGTCGATGAAGCGGCTGGTGTCGTCTAGCGAGCCGGCCACCTCAAAACTGACCACGCCGCCAAAGCCCAGCATCTGGGCGTGGGCCACGGCGTGATCGGGGTGCGATGCCAGCCCGGGGTACCACGCGCGCGACACGCGCGGGTGGCGCTCCAGGAACTCGGCCACGGCCTGTCCGTTCTCGTTTTGGCGCGTGACGCGCAGCGCCAGGGTCTTGATGCCGCGCGTGAGCATGGAGGCCGTGTGCGCGTCGGTGACGCCGCCCAGCACGCCCAGCGCCTGGCGCAGCGAGTCCAACAGCCCGGCCTGGCCGACCACTACGCCGGCCAGCAGGTCATTGTGGCCGCTCAGATACTTGGTGGCCGAGTGCACCACCAGGTCGATGCCGAAATCCAGCGGGCGCTGATTGATGGGCGTGGCAAAGGTGGAGTCGATCAGGGTCTTGACCCCGTGGCGGCGGGCGATCTCCACCAGGCGCGGCAGATCGACTACGCGCAGATAGGGGTTGGTGGGCGATTCGGAAACGATCAGGCGGGTGTTGGGCTGGATGGCGGCATCCAGGGCGGCGAAGTCGCCCATGGGCACAACGGTGGTGGTGATCCCCAGGCGCTTGAGGAAAGTGAGGCAGAATTGGCGGGTACGGCGATAACAGTCATCGCCGATGACGATGTGCGCGCCCGTGGGCAGCATGGCCAGCAGCACCGAGGTGACAGCGGCCATACCCGAGGCAAACAGGATGGCGTCGTCGCCGTTGTCCAGCGCGGCCAGGCGCGCCTCGCAGGCGGACACGGTTGGGTTGCCGTAGCGGCCATACTCCACCCGGCCCTTGGCGCCGCCCCACATGCGCGCCTCCTGAAACGAGCGCAGGTCGGCGGTGTTCTCAAACGTATAGGTGGCGGTCTGGATGACGGGATCGGTCAGCGAGTTGTGCGCTTTGGGATGCGCACTGCCGGCGTGAACCGAGGTGGTCGACGGCCCCAGCGTGGGGCTCACCTGAGGCGCCAGTGAGGTATCGGGCATACCTGTGGCTGCTTTCGTTTTCAAGTCGAGGGCCATATCGCATCTCTCCTAAACGCCACACTGCACTTATCCAGGAGAGCCCAGAGGGGTCAAAAAAAATAGACCCCTTCTGGATGAGAAGGGGCCTATGAAATCGAACAGCACCCGACTCTCATCTTCCAGAAATCAGCAGCGCGCGTGCGCCGCCTTTGCTTGCTTGCCGGAATTGGCACCTTGCCGTGCGCTTGCGCGCCAGCAGGTTGTCGAGGCATCATCGGGCCGGTCCCTCCGCCTCTCTGGATAAGAGTGTTGCGTATTTAGTTTGGAGCCGATATTACACAAACTCGGGGCGGGTGTCAAGACAAAGCGGACAGACAAAGCGGAGCGGACAATTCGGAGCGGGGCTCAGGGCTTTTCCAAAGTCGCATCGGGCGACTGAAGTCGCTGCAACAAGAGCACCAAGCCCGCTTACACGGGCTGGATGTGCGCAATTCCAGTCGCCGGAGGGCGACTTCGTGCTTTTGTAGCCGCGGTTTCCAACCGCCAGGCACCAACGGCGCAAAGAGTCATTGGACTTTGGAAAAGCCCTGGAGGCGCGGCCAGGGACCTCCCATCTCTTTTCATGTGGCGGGTGTGGCGGGTGTGGCTTTAACGTTCAAATACCGGCAAATGGTGAAAAATCATGTGGCTTTAAGGCCCAACACATGTGGCTTTAAGGCTCGACAGATGCGGCGGGCAACCGCCGTCTTATCGTGTGTGGCGCGCAGAGCGTCCAACCGTATGATACAGACCGCCAAAGAGTCAATGGCTTTGGAAAGGCCCTGGAGGCGCTGTGCATTCACGGATGGTGGTCGGTTGCAGGGGCCGCTTTGCGCCTATGTCTTAGCCCCTTTCGTGCGGCCAACCCGCGGCGGATACGCTTCCAGACAACTCACCCGCAAGGGCGGTTCGCAGAGTCGCGGCAACAAAACCCAAAAGTCCGCCCTACGGTGGACTGGCCTTGGGCCGCGAGTTGCTCTCGATCAGCCGCTCGACAATGACGACATCATGCCAGATGCCATCGAGCTGGCCGTGTTTCTCATAGATGCCCACTTCGCGAAAACCACGCGAGAGCATGAGGGCGCGGCTGGCGGCGTTCTCGACAAAGATGCGCGAGACCAGTTTCCAGAAACCAGCGGCCTCGGCCGCGGCGAGCAGCGCCACCATGGCGGCCCGTCCCAGGCCATGCCCGCGGGCGGCGCGGGCCACATACACCGAGTATTCGGCAATGCCGGCGTAGCAGTCGCGCGGGCGATAGGTGGAGGTGGAAGCGAAAGCCACGACCGCCCCGCCCTGCTCGACCACGATCACCGGGTGGCGGCCATCGAACCAGGACTGAATGTCGGCCGCGGCGCGCGGGCGAGTCTCAAAGGTGGCGAGGCGGTCTTCGATGCCTTCGTTGTAAATGGCCGCAATCGCGGCCGCATCGCCTGGCGTCGCCGGGCGGGTGATCACCTCGGTCAAAGCGGCCTCAATCCTGACCCAGCCGAGCCGCCAGCCACTGGCTCAAATCGCGCATGCCCTGGGGATTCACCTTGTGGCCCACGCCTTCATATTCGTGATAATCCACCTCGGCCCCGGCCCGCGCCAGGTCGTTGCGCGCCGCGCGGGCAAACGGCAGGGCGACTGTTTCATCGTCGTCGCCGTGCGACACAAACACCTGCTTGGCCGCCAGCCGCCCCGGCGCCAGCCATTTGCGCGCTGGATCGGGCAGGAAACCCGCCAACCCGGCCACGCCCAGCATCAGCTCCGGTGCGCTTAACAGCAGCGAGTAGCTCATGGCCGCGCCCTGGCTGAAGCCCATCACCACCACCCGGGCGGGCTCAATGGGATAGACATCGGGTAACTGTCGCACAAAGCCTTGCAGGGCCGCCACGCCGGCCTCGAAGCCAGCCGGACCCTCTTCGTCACGATACCAGCCATAACTCTGCGGCGCGACTTCCAGCGGCGCGCGCGGGCTGGCGATGATGACCCCGGCCGGCACGGTGCGCTCGAAGATGCCCATGACCGCTTCGGTGCCTTGCCAGCCGTGCACCATCACCACGGCCGGCCAGCGCCGGCCGTCGGTAACCTCTGGCTGGCGAATACGATGAACCAGGTTCAACATGTCAGCTCAGGCAGCCCTGGGCCAGCAGCAGCTCGCCGTTCAGAATGGCGCCGCCGGCCGCGCCGTGCACGGTGTTGTGCGACAGGATGATGAGCTTGACGTGGAACAACGGGTCGGTCCGCACGCGGCCAACCACGGTGGTCATGCCGCGGCCGGTGTCGCGGTCCAGTCTGGGCTGGGGCCGGTCGGCCTCAGGCCGCACGGCCAGCACGGGGCGCGCCACCGAGGGCAGCCCCTGCACCACGGCCGGCGCCTGGTATTCCGCCAGGCAGGCTTCCACTTCGGCCGGGGTCACCGCCTGCCTGCATTCCACCGAGGCGCACACCAGGTGCCCATCCGAGACAGCCACCCGGTTGCACTGAGCCGAGATGGCCACTTCATCGAACGCGATGCCGTCCGCGCCCAGACGCCCAAGCATCTTGCGCGGCTCGCTCTCCACCTTCTCTTCTTCTCCAGGGATATACGGCACCACGTTGTCTATAATGTCGAGCGAGGGCACGCCCGGATAGCCGGCGCCGGAGAGCGCCTGCAGCGACACGGCGAATACGCGCCGCAGCCCGTAGCGGTCGTGCAGCGCCTTCAGCGCCACGGTGAGCCCGGTGCTGGTGCAGTTCGGGTTGGTCAGGATAAAGCCCGACCAGCCACGGGCGGCCTTCTGGCGCTCGATCAGCCCGGTGTGGTCCGGGTTGACCTCCGGGATGATGAGCGGCACATCCGGCGCCATGCGGTAGGCCGAGGCGTTGGAGCACACGGCGTAACCGGCAGCGGCCAGCACCGGCTCGGACTCGCGGGCGCGCTCGGTGGGCAGCGCGGAGAAAGCCAAAGCCGCCTCGAAACCCGGCTCGGTCGGCAGCACCGTCATCTTGCGCGCGTACTCCGGCATCGGGGTCGGCAGCAGCCAGCGGCAGCCGGCGCCATAAGTCTGTCCCACGGTCCGGTCGGACCCGGTCAGGGCCGTCACTTCAAACCAGGGATGGCCCTCCAGCAATTGCACAAACCGCTGGCCCACGGCGCCCGTGGCGCCCAGGATGGCGACTTTGGTTTTTGGCATTTAGCGCGCTCCTCGCTGGTCAACAATTAACCCGTGTATCGCACGCACCGCGTCATCGGCTTCGGCGGCGTGGACGACCAGGCTGATGCTGCACTCGGACGAGCCCTGGGCAATGGCAACCACATTGACGCCCGATTGCCCCAGCGCGCCAAACACCCGGCCGGAGATGCCGGGCGTGTGCCGCATGCCAGCGCCGACCACGGTCACCACCGCGCTCTCGGGCGAGCTGGTGACGCTGTCAATATCGCGCCGCGTCAGCTCCAGCCGAAATTCATCCTGGAGCGCCTGCATCACGGCGGCGGTGGATAGGCATGGCACCACGAAACAGATGCTCTGCTCGGAGGAGGCCTGCGAGATCATGGCCACGCTGGTACCGGTGCGCGCCACCGCGGCGAAGGTGCGGGCAGCAATGCCCGGAATGCCAATCATGCCGCGCCCCTCCAGCATGATGACACACTGGCCCTTGAAGACAGTCACCGCTTTGACGCCGTCGTGCCTGGCCTCGTGATCGGCGGCCACGCGCGTGCCGGGCGCGGTCGGGTTGAAAGTGTTTTTGACCCACAGCCCCAGGCCGCGTTCCACCACCGGGCGGATGGTCTTGGGGTGCAGCACCTTGGCGCCGTAGAAAGCCAGCTCGGAGATTTCGCGGAAGGTCAATTCGGGCAGGGTGCGCGCCTGCGGCACCACGCGCGGGTCGGCCGACATCACGCCGTCCACATCGGTCCAGATCCAGACTTCGTCGGCGTTGAGCGCCACGCCCAGGATGGCGGCTGAGAAGTCGCTGCCCCCGCGCCCAAGTGTGGTCACCACGCCGGCCGGGGTCGCGCCAATAAAACCCGTGACGACTGGCACGCAGCCGGCATCCAACAAGGGCGCCAAAACCGCCGCGGCCCGGGCGGCGGTAGCGTCCATGTCCGGCGTGGCCGATTGATACGCCGCATCGGTCACCACCACGCGCGCCGCATCCACCATCCGAGCCGGCACCCCGCCGGCGGTCAGCGCGGCGGCCACCAGCGGCGCGCTCAGGCGCTCGCCCAGGCTGGATATGGCGTCCAGCGCCCGCGGCGAGGCCTCGCCCAGCACGCGCACCGCCTGGCACAGCCGGTCAAACTCTTCCGAGCCGGCCGCAAACAGCGTGCGCGCTTCTTCGCCCAGCAAGGGATCGTGCACCAACTGCCGCAGGGTAGCGGCGTGCCGCTCGCGCAGCTCGGCGGCGATTTGCGTCGGGCGCTCGGCATTGCCGCCCGCCGCGGCGTGCGCCCCGGCCAGCAGCAAATCGGTGACGCCGTTCATGGCCGAGACCACCACCACCACCCGCGGCCAGTCGAGCTGCGCCTGACACGTGATTTCCACCAATCGTTGAATGGCGGCGGCGCTGCCCACCGACGTGCCGCCAAATTTCATCACCAGGGTCTTGCCCACGACAACCTCCCGCAACAAAAAACGCGGAGCCGTTTGGCTCCGCGTTTGAGTGTGTGTGCTCGGGCACTCACAACCAGGCTGAAGCGACGGCCTCCTGAACAGGAGTCGCGGTCCGCATGGTAGTGGTGGTACCGTAGCCAAAAACGATCATATTAGGCGACAAGGTAGCATACAACTGCAGGCATTGTCAAGCCAATGATTCCTGCGGAAGGGCCAGCGCAAGGTCATTGAGCGCAATGACTGTCCGAGAATAGTTTGGAGAAATC
>JAYTFQ010000398.1:0-4507 GCA_043734225.1 Anaerolineales bacterium
TCTACGGGCAAGAAGCCGAGCGCGTGTCGTTAGTGGGAACTGAGCCATCGGTCCAAACTCCACCGTGACCAGCCAACCCGCAGCCGCCAGCCGGGCCTCGGCCCTGGCCTCTTTGGTCGTTCCCGGCGCCGGCCAATTTTGGCTCGGGCGCCGCGGGCGGGGCGTGGTCATCGCCCTCACCGCGCTGGTGCTGGCGTTTCTGGTGCTGTGGGCGCTCGGCCAGCACATCGGGGAAGCACAGCTCGGCGGACAGGTTACGAGCTGGCTATGGCTGCCCTTCGCTCTTTTTTGGGCCTGGAACGTCCGCGATGCGGGCCAGACCACCGCCCGCCCCAGCCCGTGGCCGGGCCTGCTGTGCGCCGGACTGATCGTGTACGTCATCGCCTGGCAAGCCACCGATGTCAATCTCGACCGGCTGGTGACCCGTTTTGATGACGCGAAAAAAGTGTTCGGCGAACTGCTCACACCTGAGCTGGCCACGGTGCCGGTGGGCGAGGACCAGCAGACCTGCGATTGGGCCTGCCTGGGCAGCTACTTCAGCGACCGGCTAGCAGGGCGCCCCCCGGCCCAGGCTGTGCAATTGAGTGACAACGTGCTAGACATCTTTGGCCGTCTTCAGGCGGCCGCACCGCCGGGCTGGATGGTGACGTTGGGCCTGGCGTCCAAAGACCAGAAAGTGATGATTTTCCAGGCCGGCAAAATCGTGGAGACGATTGCCATCGGCCTGATGGCCACGCTGTTCTCCACCCTGCTGGCCTTTCCGCTCAGCTTCCTGGCGGCGCACAACCTGATGTCGCGCCTGCCCGGCGGCCAGGTCATTTACACGTTCATGCGCGGGCTGTTCAACATCGTCCGCGCCGTGGACACGGTGGTCTGGGGTCTGATTATCATTGTCTGGGTCGGATTGGGCACCTTTGCCGGTGTCATCGCCCTCAGCATCCATTCGGTGGCGGCGCTGGGCAAACTCTATTCCGAGGAGCTGGAGCACATTGACCCGGGGCCGGTGGAGGCGCTAACCGCCTCCGGCGCCAACCTGCTCCAGATCATCCGCTATGCCGTGATCCCGCAAGTCACGCCGTCTTTCCTGGCCTACACCCTGCTGCGCTGGGATATCAACATGCGCTCGGCCACCATCATCGGCTTTGTAGCCGGCGGCGGCATTGGCTTCTTCGTGGTCGAGACCATCCGCGCCGGCGCCTATCAGCAATACGCCACCGCGCTGTGGGTCACCGCCGTGGTCATCATCCTGGTGGACAGCATCAGCGCCCGCCTGCGCGCCAACATCCTCAAAGACCAGGTGCAGACCATCACCACGCCCCGCCAGCAAACCTTGGGCAAGCTGCGCGCGGCGTTCTACATTGTGCTGGGCCTGGCGCTGTTCGCCTATTGCTGGCAGGTGACCGAGATCAACCTGAAGGATCTCTTGGCCCCGGCGCCCACCTTCCTGCGGCTGGTGGGTGATTTCCTCAGGCTGGACCTGTCGCCGGACGTGCTGGCCACGGTCACCGGCCAGATGCTGACCACCATCTTCCAGGCGCTGCTGGCCACCACTTTCGGCGCCTTATTGGCCCTGCCCTTCAGCTTCCTGGGCGCCCGCAACCTCACCAGCAGCCGGCGGCTGCTGGCCGGGGCCTACTATGCCACACGCTCGCTGTTCAACGTGCTGCGCTCCATCGAGGCGCTGCTGTACGTCGCCATCTTCGTCTTCTGGGTGGGGATCGGCCCCTTTGCCGGCATGCTGGCCCTGGCCGTCACCACCTTTGCGCTCATCGGCAAGTTGTTCTCCGAAGCCATTGAAAACATCGAGCCCGGTTCGATCGAGGCCGTCACCGCCACCGGCGCCGACGGGCTGCAAACCATCGTCTATGCCATGGTGCCGCAGATCGTGCCGGCCTTTGTTTCGTATCTCATCTACCAGTGGGACATTAACATCCGTATGGCCACCATCATTGGCTTCGCCGGAGGCGGCGGCATCGGCCTGACGCTATCCACCTTCTTCGGCTCGCTGCAATATCACAAGGCCGGCACCATCGTGGCCTTCATCGTCATCGTGGTGGCGCTGATGGACTTCACCAGCGCCAAGGTTCGCGAGCAGCTCATCTAAGCCAATGGCTGCCAACGGCATCGACCTGGGCATTGTCATCGTCAACTGGAATGTGCGCCAGCTTTTGGCCGCTTGCCTGGACTCGGTCTATCTCGACCTGGCCCAGTCCGGCGGCCGGCTGAAGGCCGCCGTGTGCGTGGTCGACAACGGCTCGACCGACGGCTCGCCGGATATGCTGCGCGCCCAATTCCCGCACACCCTGCTGCTAGAATCCGAAAACGTGGGCATGGGCGCCGGCAACAACCGCGGCCTGCGCCTGCTCAACGAGCGCCAGCAGCCCTTCGCGCTGCTGGTGCTCAACCCGGACACGGTGGTGCGGCCCGGCGCGCTGCGCGCCCTGGTGGAATTCCTGCGCCAGCACCCGCGCGCCGGCATTGCCGCGCCCAAATTGCTCAACCCGGACGGCAGTTTGCAGCACACCGGCTTCCGCTTTCCGGCTTTGGGCCAGGCGCTGTTTGATCTCTTTCCGCCGCCCGGCCGCCTGGCGCGCCTGGCCGATTCGCCCCTCAACGGGCGCTATCCCGCGCTGGCCTATCAGGGCGGCACGCCCTTCCAGGTGGACCACACCCTGGGCGCCGCTTTCGCCGTGCGGGCGGAGGCCATCGCCGCCTGCGGCCTGTTTGACGAAACCTATCAAATGTACTGTGAAGAAGTGGACTGGCATTGGCGGCTGGCCGCTGCCGGCTGGGAGCGCTGGATCGTCCCGGGCGCCGAGGTCATCCACTATGGCGGCCGCAGCGCCGCCCAGGTGCCGGCGGAGTCATTCGTCCGGCTGTGGACCAGCCGGCGCCGGCTCTACTATCGCTATCACAGCCCGGCCCTGAATGCCGTGCTCAAGCCGCTGGTGCAGCTCTCCATGCGCCGGCGCATACGGGCCAACCATCGGCTGAGCCAACGCGGCCAAATGCCGGCCGATGAGCGCGCCGCGATGAACCAGGCCCTGACCAGCGTGATTGAGGTCTGGCAGCGCCGCCGCCCGCCCCTATGACACCCGCGCCACCCCCGCCGGCCGGCGCGCGGTTGGCCGCCATTGTCCTGACGCGCAACGAGGAACAGCATCTGCCCGATTGCCTGGCCTCGCTGGCCTGGGCGCCGGAGCTGATCGTCTTCGATTCGTTCAGCACCGACCGGACGGTGGCGCTGGCGCGGGCGGCCGGGGCGCAAGTGATTCAGCGAGTCTTCGACAATTACGCCGGGCAGCGCCAGGCCGCCTTGGCCGCCACCGCCGCCGAGTGGGTGCTATTTGTGGATGCCGACGAGCGCGCCACGCCCGAGCTGGCCGCTGAAATTGGCCGCGTGTTGGCGCGCCCCGAGCCGGGCTGGTGGATACCGCGCGACAACTACCTCTTTGGCCGGCTGACGCGCCACGCCGGCTGGTACCCAGACTACCAATTACGTTTGCTGCGCCGCGCGCTGGCGCACTATGACCCGGCCCGGCCGGTGCACGAGCTGGTGCTGCTGGATAGCCCCACGCCGGCCGGCCGCCTGGAACGCGCGCTGATCCACTTGAACTATGAAACGGTGACCGAGTTCGTGGACAAACAGCGCGCCTATGCCCGCTACGATGCCGGCCAACTGTTGGCCAGCGGCGCGCGCGCCCGGCCGCAAAACTTTGTGCTGCAACCCTGGCGGCAATTCTACTGGCGCTGGATCACACTGGGCGGTTGGCGCGACGGCGGGCATGGACTGCAACTCAGCCTGCTGATGGCTTACTTTGAGTGGCAGAAGTATTCCGAGCTGCGCCGGTTGAGCCGCGCCCGCTGACAGACGCCAGATATGGCCCGCTATTAGAACGCTGACGCCAGTTCTTGTCAGCCTCGATCATCGGTGCTAAAATCCGCCCATCGAGCAAGGCCATGGGTGCCATGAACGATCCTGTATTGGTATTGAACGCGAATTTCGAGCCGCTGAATGTTTGCGATACGCGCCGCGCGATCGGGCTGATCTTGACCGGCAAGGCGGAGATGCTGGCCAACGGCCGAGGCTATATTCACACGGCCCGGCTTAGTATCCCCAGCCCGTCGGTCATCAAGCTCGAAAACATGGTCCGTCGCCCGCGCGCGCGCGTTAAGCTCACCAAGCGCGAAATTTTTCGCCGCGACAACTATACCTGCCAGTACTGCGGCCGGCAGATGGCGCATCTGACCATCGACCACGTGGAGCCGCGCCACCGCGGCGGCCAGCATCGCTGGGATAACCTGGTCGCCGCCTGCCAGCCGTGCAACCGCACCAAAGGCGGGCGCTCGGCGGCCGAGGCCAATATGTATCTGCGCCGGCGCCCGGCCGAGCCGGCCGCCACCGCCAACTACCTATTCGGCCGCCACCTGGCCGATAACGACGACTGGCGCAAATACATCGAGGGCTGGTAGCCTCGGATTACGAAAAAAGAGCCGGGGGCGTTCG
>JAYTFQ010000399.1:0-6062 GCA_043734225.1 Anaerolineales bacterium
CTTTTCGTCGCTCTTCCATTCCACCGGGATGCCGCGCCCCTGGTCCGTCACCGCCAGCGCGCCGTTGGCGCGCAGGTGCACCTGTATCTTGCGCCCAAAGCCGGCGGTGCTCTCGTCCAGAGCGTTGCTGACGATTTCCCAGGCGATGTGCGTCAGGCCATAGCTCTGCCGGTTGCCGATATACATCCCAGCCGAGCGGCGAATGGCCTCCATCTCGGGCAATTTGAGGATGCTGGCGGCGTTGTACTTAGAAGAAGAAGGTGACACCCTTACACTCCAATCGCGTTGTTTTCGGGAATTGCTACATAAAAAGGTGTCGAGTGCCAGCCTCTTCCGCAAAATATAATGCCGCCAGCATCCTGAAGCTGCCCGAGATGGAGGCCATCCGGCGCTCGGCCGGAATGTATATCGGCAACCGGCAGAGCTATGGGCTGACGCATATCGCCTGGGAAATTGTGAGCAATGCGCTGGACGAGAGCACGGCCGGGCATGGCCGGCGCATTCAGGTGCGGCTGCGCGCCGACGGCTCGCTGTCGGTGCAGGACCAGGGGCGCGGCATCCCGGTGGAATGGAAGAGCGACGAAAAGGTGAGCGCGCTGGCGCTGGCCTTCTTGAAGCTGCATGCCGGCGGGAAGTTTGAAGGCTCCAACAGCGCCTATGGCCGCTCGGGCGGCATGCACGGCACGGGCGGCAAAGCCTGCAACGCCTTCAGCCGCTGGCTGGAGGTGGAAGTGCGGCGGCACGGGCTGCGCTTCAAGATCCGCTTTGAGAATGGCGGGCTGCCGGTGACCGGCGTGGAGATTTATGACGCCGACCGGCACAAGCTGGGCGAGGTGGACGCCAACACGCAGCTGGTGCTGGACAAAGAGGGGCTGGCGACCAAGGTGATGGTGGGCGGCAAGCCGGTGGCGTTCCGGCGCTACACCGACCCGCAGACGGGGACCGAGGTCAGCTTTCTGCCGCATCGGCAGTTCTTCGATCACGAGGAGATGGGCTGGGAGAAGGCCGAGGCGGTGCCGTGGGATGTGGACGGGGAGCGCGGGCTGCGCGAGCGGTTCCGGCAGGCGGCGTACCTGGTGCCGGGGGTGGCGCTGGAACTGATCGACGAGCGCGGCCCAGAAACCAAGACCGAGAACTTCAAATCGGACGAGGGGCTGCCGGGCTACCTGAGCTGGCTGAACGACGGCCACGAGCCGCTGCACAAGCCGCTGTATTTTCAGGACGAGCGCCCGGTGACGGTGGGCGGGCACGAGACGACGGTGACGACCGAGGTGGCGCTGCAGTACGCGGGCGAGGGCACGCACATCATCTCATTCGTCAACACTATCCCCACGCCGCAAGGCGGCAAGCACGTGGCAGCGTTCCAGGCGGCGCTGACCAAGGCCATCAAAGGTTTTGCCGACGAGAAAAAGCTGCTGCGCTCGGGCGAGGAGCTGCGCGCCGACGACGTGCTGCTGGGGCTGACGGCGATTGTGAACGTGACGATGGACGGCACGCCCCAGTTTCAGGGGCAGACCAAGGACGCGCTGAACTCGCCGGAGGTGCACGGGCCGGTGTTCTCGTCCACGTACGAATTTCTGAGCACTTACCTGGGCAAGAATATCGGCACGGGCAAGATCATCGTCAACCAGGCGGTGGCCAGCGCCCACGGCCGGGCCGCGGCGCAACTGGCGCGGCAGGCGGTGATGAGCCGCGGCAGCGGCGGGCTGGACGACGCCGGGGCGGAGCTGACCATTAAGAAGCTGGCGGATATCCAGCGGCGCGGCGGCAAGCCGGTGGTGCCGCTGGAGGAGACCGAGCTGCACCTGGTGGAAGGCGACTCGGCCGGCGGCGCGGCCAAGCAAGGCCGCGACAGCGCCCGGCACGGCATCCTGGCGCTGCGCGGGAAGATCCCGAACATCTTCGACCTGAAGCTGGCCAAAGCGCTGGAGAACCAGGAGATCGCCGCTATCCTGCGCGCGATTGGCGGGGTGGAGGCCAGCGGCGCCACTGGCACGGTCTTTAACGTGGAAGCGATGAACTTTGGGCGGGTGTGCCTGCTAACGGATGCGGACGTGGACGGCGAGCACATCCGGGTGCTGCTGATGCTGATGTTCTGGAAACTGCGGCCGGAGCTGATCCGGGCCGGGCGGCTGTTTGTGGTGCGGCCGCCGCTGTATAAGGTGGTGCCGAAGAAAGGCGAAGCGCGCTATGCCTTTTCGGACGAAGAGCGCGATGTGCTGGTGCGCCACTTTGGCGGGCTGGACCGCCTGGAAAAAGTGCAGCGCTACAAGGGGCTGGGCGAGATGAACGCCGCGGAGCTGCAGCCGCTGGTGTTTACGCCTGAGGCGCGCGTGAACCAGGTGATGGTGACCATTGAAGACGCCGAGCAGGCGGGGCGGACCTTTGAGCTGCTGATGGGCGCGGAAGTTGAGCCGCGCCGCAACTGGCTGATGGAAACCTGGGCCCAGGCGGCCTAGCGGACGAGGAGACTGATCGATGCCACGACGTAAACCGGCTGACGGCCAGCTATCGCTGTTGGGTGACGATCTGCCGGAGGATCCGGCGGGCCTGTTTAGCCGCGAAACCCAGCCGGCGCGCAAGCCGGCCCCAAGCGCCACGGCGGCGCTGGCTGAGCCAGCGGCAGCACCCGCGGCGGCGAAGACCAACAAACCGGCCCCGGCCGAGGCGAGCGCCGCGCCCAAACAGCCCGCGCCGGGCAAGCCGGCCGCGCCAGCCAAACGCGCCGCGCCCAAAATACCGGCGGCGGCCGAAAAGCCCGCCGATATCAAAGCGAGCACATCGCCGGCGCCGGTCGGGCCGGCCAAAGCGCACAAGCCGGCCCGCGCCCGGGCGGGCGCGCCGCTGCCCGAGACCGCGGCGCAGCAACTGGCGGCGCTGTTCGCCAACGGCCAGGTGGCGGTCAGCGGCGCGCCGATCTGGCTGCTGACGGATGTGTACTATCGCAATTACGCCATCGCGGTGGCGACCGACCGGGCGGTGCCCGACGTGCGCGACGGCTTGAAGCCGGTGCAGCGGCGCATCCTGTACGACATGGGCATTGAGCTGGGTTTGTGGAGCGACACGCCGCACAAGAAGTCGGCGCGCGTGGTGGGCGATGTGCTGGGCAAGTTTCACCCGCACGGCGACGTGGCGGTGTACGACGCCATGGCGCGCATGGCGCAAGACTTCTCGCTGCGCCAGCCGCTGGTGGATGGGCAAGGCAACTTCGGCTCGGCGGACGGCGACTCGCCGGCGGCCATGCGCTACACCGAGGCGCGCCTGTCGCCGGCCGGCGAGCTGATGCTGGCCGACATCAAGAGCGACACGGTGGATTTCGGCGACAACTTTGACGGCACGCTGAAGGAGCCGCTGGTGCTGCCGACCGCCCTGCCCAACCTGCTGGTGAACGGCGCCAACGGCATTGCCGTGGGGCTGGCCAGCAACATCCCGCCGCACAACCTGGGCGAGGTGTGCGACGCCGTGATCTACGTGGCCCAGAACTGGGCCAAGCGCGCGGACATCAAGGTGGACCGGCTGATGCGCTTTATCCCCGGCCCGGATTTCCCGACCGGCGGGGTGGTCTATCGCTACCGGCCGGACCCCAAGACGGGCGAAGTGGTGGATGTGATCCGCCAGGGCTACGAGACCGGCCGGGCGACGCTGGTGGTGAGCTCGGTGTGCGAGATCGCGGATATCGGCGGCGGCAAGAGCGAGATCGCCGTAACCGAGATCCCGTATCTGGTGCCGCGCTCCACCATCCGCGAGCGGGTGGCGGATGACCGCGAACGGTTCCGGGCGGCGGGCGTGAGCAGCATCAGCGACCTGTCGGACCGGCACGGCATGCGGCTGGTGTTTGAGACCGTGCGCGGCTTTGAGGCGCAGCAGGTGCTGCGCTTCCTGCTGGATAACACCAAGCTGCAGAACAGCCAGCCGTATGGGGCGGTGGTGGTGATCAAGAACGAGCGCGGGGAGCTAGAGCCGCGCCAGTGCACGCTGCCGGAATTGCTGACGCAGTTCGTGGGCTTCCGGTTGGAAGTGATTGTGCGCCGCTCGCAATATGAGCTGCGGCGGGCGGAAGAGCGGCTGCACATTGTCAAAGGCCTGCTGAAGGCCATCGACGCCATCGACGAGGTCATCCGCATTATCCGCGCCTCAGCCGACGCAGATGAAGCGCGCCGGCGGCTGATGAAGCGGCTGGACATCGACGACATCCAGGCCAACGCGATCCTGGACCTGCAACTGCGGCGGCTGGCCAAGCTGGAGTTCAAGAAGCTGGACGATGAGCGCAAGGCGCTGGAAAGCAAGATCAAGGAGCTGCGCGCCGTGCTGGACAGCCAGGAGCGCCAACTGGCCATGGTGGTGGCCGAGACGCGCGACGTGAAAAGCAAATTCGCCACGCCGCGGCGCACGCGCATCATCGAGAGCGAGGGCGGGCACAAGGCGGCCGAGGCGATGACGGAGCTGGCGGCGCCGGAAGGGCCACAGCGCTTGATCGTCACCCCGGAAGGCGCGCGCACGGAGCCGGCGGCCGGCGCGGACCTGGACGGCAAGGTGGCGCTGGGGCGGGCGAGCGCCAAGGCGGTGGAAGTGGTGCTGGCGCGCAGCAGCCTGGCGCCGGAGGCCACGGCGCTGCTGGTCTCCAGCAGCGGGCAGATGTGGAAGGGGGCGGTGGGACGGGTGACCGGCGGAGCCGCGCTGCCGAGCGGTGACCGGCTGGTATTTGCCGGCGCGGCGAAGCCAGGCGAATTGGTGGTGCTGGGCACGCGGCGCGGCAACATCAAACGCGTCAAGGTGGAAGACGCGCTCAGCCGGCCGGACAATAGTTGGGGACCAATTATCGGCCTGGAAGAAGGGGCGGATGAGGTGCTGTTCGCCGGGCTGGCGGGCGACGAGGCGCACGTGTTCTTCTGCACGGCGGGGCGAGAAAACACAGACGCGCGCGTGCTACGCTTCGAGGCCAAGGGCATCAACCCACAGGCGACGCCCAGCGCGCGCGGCGTGGCGGGCATCAAACTGGGCGACGACACGCTGGCGGCAGGCGGGATCATGGGGCCGGGCGAGACGGGCGCGCTGGTGATGCTCTCCGCCAAGGGTTTTATGAAGCGGGTGCCGCTGGGCGAGTTCCCGGTGCAGGGGCGCGGCGGGCAGGGTGTGGTGGGACTGCGCGTGACGGCGGCCACCGGGCCGGTGGTGGGGGCGGCCTACGCGCCGGCCGGCAGCCTGGTGGACGTGTTCTCGGTGAAAAGCAAACGGCTGCGGCTGGCCGTGGCCGAGGTGGCGGAGGCGCGCCGGCCGGCGGCGGGGACGAGCCTGCACAAGCAATATGGCGAAGGGCAGTTGTTTGGCGGAGAAGCGCTGGCGAGGGTGGTGGTGCTGGCGCCGGGGTAGACGGCTAGCGCTCAAACTCCAAGACCGACTGTATGGAAGGCTGCGCCAAGCGCCAGAACATGCTGTCGATCTGCTCGGGCGAATAAACCGTCTTGCTGTCCATCCACCACTGGACCAAGGTCAGAAAGGTTCCCGCCACGAAATTCGCCAACACCGAAAGCGGCACCGTCGGCACATGGTCCCCGGCTAGCAGGGCTAGGCGCTGCTCGATCCAGCCGCTAAATTGACCCTGGATATTCTTCACAATGAAGGTAATGGCCTGACTGCGGAACATGGCCAGGTACAAAAAGCGGTGGGATTGAATGTGGCGCAAGAGCTCCAGGCTGGGCAGAAGCTGACCGGCGGGCGCGCCAGCACCAACCGGCCCCTGGCTGAGCTGGTCAACAATGCGCCCAAACCCGCTCTGGAGCAGGTCGTCCTTATCTTGAAAGTGAGCATAGAACGTGGTGCGCCCGACATTCGCGCGGTCGAGCAGGTCGCGCACAGTAATGTCGTCATAGCGCTTCTCCATCATGAGCGCCACCAATGCCTCGCTCAGCAAGGCACGGGTGCGCTGCGAACGGCGATCGAATTTCAGCGGCTTCACGTCGTTTTCTCCCTTTCGGAACAGCTTGCTCGTGGTGTTCGCTAGCGTATTTTTGCAGGCCATTGTTTATTGACACGGCCACGCCACGTTTCTATTATAGGGCAGA
>JAYTFQ010000400.1:0-5902 GCA_043734225.1 Anaerolineales bacterium
CCGGCCGGCGCAGATAATCGACGCCCACGAACAGGCTGGCCACAAAGCGCGCCAGGTCCCAGGTCACCGGCGCCAGCAGCCCGTCGTCAAAGTCGTTGACGCTGAAGCACACCAGGCCGTTCTCGCCGCGGTACGCGCCGAAGTTCTCCAGGTGCAGATCGCCGCACAGCCCAGCCAGCGGCGCGGCGGCCAACGCCGGCGGCAGCGCCGCCCGCGCATAGAACAGGTGCCCGCTGCCGCGAAAGAAACCCCACCCGCTCTTGCGCAGCTTGGCATACTTCAGCGCCAGCAAGTCCACGCGCCGGCCCTGGTTGAACTGCTTAATTCGCTGGGCCACATCGGTTGGCAGATTCATCATGTCAGTCTAGCATGAACGAAGGCGTGTGGGGGCGTGGGGGTATGGGAGTTGAGGGTCAGGCAATCCCCGGCCACACCAGTCCCTCTGTCCTGAGTGGGAGCGCCCCTGCCCTACACCCGCCTCACCGTAGGTGCGGGTCACTTTTGGAGTTGCAGGCGCGATCCCTATCGGTGAAGAACAATATTCTGCTGCGCTGGCGGCCGGCGCCGCTTGTATCATGTCCTGCGGCCGCCAGGGCAGCCGCAGACAGGGCCAGCCCAAACCTGGTAACGATCCCGTAACGACCGCCCATTATCTTTAATCTGGATGACTCCCATTCCTGCGTCCGATCGCCGCTTGACCCTCTTTAGCCTGGCTGCCGCGCGTGTCACGCTGCTCGTGCTGGCGGCCGTCACGGTGGGTCTGTGCCTGGCCGGCATGCCGCTTAAGCTGGCCGAGCTCCGGCAGGTCTGTACTAACTCGGCCCAATGCAGCGCGTGGCGTTTGAATTCGGCCGAGGCGGCCCGACTGCTGGCCGCGGGCCTGTCGCTCGATTTCTACGCCGGCTATCGCGTTGTGACGCGGCTAGCCGTCGCGCTGCTCTCCTGGAGCCTTGCGCTGCTGATCTTGTTGCGCCGGCCCAGCGAACGCATGCCGCTCCTGACCGCCCTGTTTCTGATCATTTTTCCCGCCAACGTCACGGGCTTCCTGCAGGCCCTGCCACCGGTATTCCCGGCGCTATGGTTTCCCGTGCAGGCGTTGCAGTACATCGCCTGGCCGCTCTTTCCGATTTTCTTCTTGCTCTTTCCCAACGGCCACTGGGTGCCCCGGCTGCGGTACGTCGGCTGGTTCCTGGCCGTGTGGTGTCTCGCCTTTATCCCTGGCTATTTCTTCCCCAATGCGCCCATCGCGAAGCTGCCAGACTCGTTGTGGTTCATTTTCTTCCCCGCCATGTTTGGCCTGTGTCTGTTCGCCCAGGTCTACCGCTATCGCCGCGTCTCCACCGCTCTGGAACGCCAGCAGACCAAATGGGTCGTGTACGGGGTTACCCTGCTGTTGAGTGGTGTGAGCGTCGGGGGTGTGGCGTTCGGGCTTCTGGCGCCCTCGATCAGTCTGGCTACTCCACTGGCCCCGGCCGATTTTTTGGTGGATTTCATATTTAACGTCCTATTATTTTCGATCCTGCCCGTAACGCTGGCGGTCTCGATTCTGCGCTATCGCTTATTTGAAATCGACGTCCTCATCCGCCGTACCCTGGTCTACGCCGTGCTCACCGGTCTGCTGGCCCTGGCTTACTTTGGCAGCATCGTGGTGCTTCAGAATACGTTTGGCGTGCTCACGGGCCGGAGTCAATCCACCCTGGTGACCGTGCTCTCCACGCTGGTGATTGCGGCCTTGTTTGTGCCCCTACGAGCGCGCGTGCAGGCGGTCATTGACCAGCGGCTATATCGCAGCAAATACGACGCGGCGCGCACCCTGGCCATCTTCGGCGCGACGCTGCGCGATGAAGTCGAGATGGGGACCCTCAGCGAACATCTGCTGGACGTGGTGGACCAAACCATGCAGCCGGAGCAGGTGTCTCTGTGGCTGCGGCCTAACCCGTCCGGCCTGGCCGCGCTGCCGCCGGTCCAGGGAAAGGAGCAGTATTGAACGCTGACCGCGTGGAAGGACCTCCAGATCAACGCACGCTCCGCCTGCCCGAGGGGCGGCGGCTGGGCTTTGCAGAATATGGCGCGCCGGATGGCCGTCCGGTGTTTGGCATTTTTGGGGCGGCCGCTCGCCGCCTGCGGCCGCCGGATGGCGTGACCGTTCGGGCCGGCGTGCGGCTGATCTTGCTGGAGCGCCCCGGGTTTGGCCTGTCCGACCCGGTACCGCGCCGCACGCTGCTGGATTGGCCGGCCGAAGTGCTGGCGCTAGCCGGCGCGCTGGGGCTGGACAAGTTCGCAGTGGTGGGCGGCTCGGAGGGGGGCCCCTTTGGCGCAGCTTGCGCGTACCAGATTCCGGAACGCTTGAGCGCCGTGGCCCTGGTGAGCGCGCTGGCGCCATTCGACGCGCCCGGCGTGACGAAGGGCATGGCCGCGCCGCTGCGGATGCTGCCGGTGCTGGCCCGGCGCGCGCCCGGTCTGTTGGCCCTGATGAACCGGATGGTGGCCGGCCTGGCGCGGCGCAATCCAGAGGCCTTTATCAAGCAGGCGTTTGGCGGCCTGCCCGAGGCTGACCAGCAGATTTTTCGAAAGTTGCCGGCGGTGAAAGCCGCCCTTATCGCCGATACGCCGGAGATCTTCCGCCAGGGCAGCGCTGGTCTCACTCAGGACATGCGGCTGGTGTGTGGACCGTGGGGCTTCCGGCCGGAAGATATCCGCGCCCGCGTGGTGGTGTGGCAGGGCGAAGCCGATCCGAATGTGCCGCCGACCATGGGCCGCTACCTGGCGCGCAGTATCCCCAACGCCCGCGCCCATTTCGTGCCGGGCGTTGGGCATACGCTTGGCTTCAGCCACTGGGCAGAAATTCTGGAGAGCCTACGCGCGGCGGAAGTGATGTGAGCTGGGGATGACTTCCCGTTACCGATGAGCGCGTCTGACGCTCTAGTTACCGCTTCTAACCGTTCGCGTCCAGCTCTGACTAAAGCGCGGCCACGCGCCACACCCGCAGCCCGCCTCGGCTCAGCCGGATGGGGATGATCTTAAAGCTAGCGTCCTCCTGCGCCACCTCGCGCAGCAGCGCCCGCTTGGCCTCCGCGCGCGGGCCGCACAGCAGCGTCAGCGAGCCGCCCGCCCCGCCGGCGCCGTTCACCTTCCAGCCCAGCGCCCCATGCGCCCGCGCCAGCTCAATCACCCGCGCCGCCTCCGCCCCCACCAGGTCCGGGTGCAGCCGCGCCTGGGCCAGCGTGTTGTCGCACATCGCCGCGCCCAGCGCCGCAAAGTCGCCGGCGGCCAGCGCGTCGCGCGAGCGGATGGCCGCCCGGCGCAGCGCCTCCAGCGGCGGATGGTCCGGGCCGGCGGCTTCCAGCCCGGCGATGACGCGCTCGTGCAGCTCGGACGAGCGGTGCGACTTGCCCAGATACACCAGCGCCAGCCGCCGCTCCAACTCCCAGGCGGCGGCCTCCGGCACCGGGATGGGCGACACGCTGGCATGCGGATAGTCGAACATCTCGATGTAGTTGATGCCGCCATACGCCGAGGCCAACTGGTCTTGAATGCCGCTCTGCTGCCCGAGCAGATCGGTCTCGATTCGGTGCGCGGCGGCCGCCACCTCGTGCGGCGCCAGCCGGCCCGGCGTCAGCGCATCCAGCGCCCCCACCAGCGCCACGGTCACCGCCGCCGAGGTGCCGGTGGAAGCGCCGCTGGGCGCCTCCGAATGGATGTTGATCTCCAAACAAACTTCCGGCGGCACCTGCATATATTCCACCGCCGCCTCCAGCAGCGGGTGCGGCCCCCAGCGCCGGGCGCGGTCGATGCGGTAGCGCTCGCCGAAGTTTTCTACGTGCAGGTGCACCCCCGGCTCCGCCCCGGCCAGCACCGCGACCTGCACCTCGGCATACGGCGAGACGGCGATATTGAACACGCTGCCGTGCTGGGCGAACCAGGTGTCCGTCCAGCCGCCCGTGTCGCAAATGCGGATGGGCGCCAGGCTGTTGATGATGGTGAGGGGGGTGGGCATGGCGGGGATTGTACAGTGATTTGGCAAGTGGACGATACATACCGGGTGAGTTTCGCATTGGGGGCGAATTGCACTCGACTGGGCCGCTTCAATGAGGGTTCTGTCCCGGGCAAGGTACCTGTTTTGAAGTGGCATACCCTTCGGGCATGGCACAAGTGGTTTTAACGGCAAAAATGCCAAAAGAAGTGGCACGGGCAGCCACACGAAATGTACGGACATAATGTGGTAGGTCCTGGATAGACAAGGGCCTTGCACCGAAGTGAAATTCGCTCACGTCCGTCGCCTGGGCCAACGCATACGCCACCACTGAGGACAGTGCGGCCCTGGCTCGCTAGGTTATGGCCTTCATGGTTGAGATCAGTCACGCTGTCCTGCTGGATGACTCCGATGATGATGCGTCCGTGCGGTTGGCTGAGAGAGAACACCGGTTGGCCGTTGCTCTAACGGGGTTGGAGCTGGGAGAGTTCAATGAGGCTGATGTCGCCCGGCTGCTGGCGTTGGTCTCAAAGATGCCGGCACGGTTCCAGCCATTAGCGGCGATGATCGAGCACAGCCTGGGCATGGCATCAGCCGACGGCTAGCGTTTGGGTTCTCACGTAGCCGGCCTATACTGCTAGACCTTTACGAGCCGAGCGCCTGGAGATAATAACGATGGGTGATGAAGCACCACTTTTATGCGAAACTCAGTAAGTGTGGTTCGTCGCGCGGTGGTCCGGGAGTGTAACGCAGCCAACTTGCGCCCCAAATCTAGTTGGATGAATTGAGTAGCCAGCACAGGATACCGTGGCACGCCGGTCCTCAGTGATACCGTCCACGTCGGCCAGCTCCGGAGCAAGCAGACGGTTAGCACCTTCAGCCCCCGCATGGAATTTTCTCCGCCTAGTCAATGCCCGTGCTGGGCGTAACAAAGAAACAACCCACCGGGATACGCCGATGGGCTGTTTTTTTCCCTAAAAAATTCGCCTACTAAGGTGTACCTGTTATATCCCCTTGGTCTCCGCCCCGATTGCTTGATGCATTCTTCCAATGGCCGTTATTTTCCGCATTGTAATGCAGGTTATACGTGGGTACATTGTAGCCAGCATTACCAGGGAAAAAGGCATTTACAAAGTCCGCCGTATAACAGAACCCTGGACAAGTTGCTGAGGGGTTAAAGGTTCCGCCTGACACAACAATATCAAAGCTGCCCTGAAATTTTCCTGTAACACCAGCACCAACTGTTCCTCCGAAATCTTTTCCGCACCCTTCTGGACTGGAACCTGCCAATGTTACAAAAGTGCCATTTTTGAATTCCTCTGTAACATTGAATGTCAAGTCCGGATTTTGAACAGTATCGACATTAAATACTCTGTTCATGGTGTCATTAGCCCAAGTGTTGCCACATGTCCCAGAATCAGGTGAATTACTGGCGTATGGACCAAATTGTTGCGTGACACCATTGGAAGCCAGGGCTGGAAGGGATGCAATTCCTAACAACAATGCTCCTGCGACTGTGCTAACAAAAACCTTCTTAACATTCATTCTGAGGCATCCTTTCGTTTCTAGTGTTCTGCGGATTGGGTTTTTGCCACCCAACAATCATGCTTCATGCGGATTGTCCCATTTCAAGTTCGCTCTCCTTTCGGAAAGAGGCATCGGAGCAACATAAAGTGTACCCGACAACAACACTGACAGAGTGAGATTTGGGTTAGACTTTCGTGGTTTGCTGACGGAGCAGTCGCGCGCTCCGTTCAGTTACACTGAAGGGTGTCGCCTTTTGAAGTGCTATTCCGAGTCAGAAAACTGACCTATATACCCGTCGCCGTAGAGGCTGTGGAGCTTGTGGGCAATTGGTTCTTTTCCAATTGTCCACAAATCCACAGCCGGGTGGCCGGGCACCGCGCTCTGGCTCAGGATCGCCAAGGA
>JAYTFQ010000401.1:0-6033 GCA_043734225.1 Anaerolineales bacterium
AATTCGGCCACAACCTCTTTGATTTCCTGGATCACCTTGCGGGCACGCTCAGCCTGCCCGATCGATTGCTCGTTCTATCCATCTATCTATAATGTACTCAATGAACACCCGAATGTTCACCTTCATTGGCGGCGCCAGTGGCCCCTGGCGGGTTGTGACCATCAGGCCCGTCGCTGGCGAAAACCTGGCCGCTGTCCAGCGCCTGGATATCCTCCCGTCCGCGACGACCGAGCTGCCTGCGGGCGCCGCCTGGCAGTTGCGTGGCGTCACCAGCCATGAGCGCTACGTGACCCGCGTGGAGCATGATCGCCTCGTCGCCAAACAGCCGGCGCTGGGCCGTCCGCCGGCCACCTGCGCCGCGCTCATTCCAATCCGCAAATCCGCGGCGTGGTGGGCGCTGGCACAGGATGAACGCCGGCGCATCTTTGAAGACAGCTCCCGGCATGTCGCGCTTGGTCTGGAATATTTGCCGGCCATTGCCCGCCGCCTGCACCACTGTCGTGATCTCAGTCAGGACGAGCCGTTTGATTTCTTGACGTGGTTTGAATATGCGCCCTCGGACGCCGCGGCGTTTGACACACTGCTCGCGGCCCTGCGAGCTTCCGAAGAATGGGCGTATGTTGCGCGAGAAGTGGATATTCGGTTGGAGCATGCGCCAGGCTGACACCGCGTCGGCCATGCGCGGAATGAGACTTAGGCCGGCGTCTTGTAATGGCTATCGCTCAGCCCGCGCAAGCGGTCCGCCGCCATCTCGGGCGTCACGTCGCGCTGGGGCATGGCCAGCAGCTCGAAACCGACCATGAACTTGCGCACCGTGGCCGAGCGCAGCAGCGGCGGGTAGAAGTGAGCGTGCAGGTGCCAGCCGGGCGGCGCCGGCGCGCCGGCCGGGGCCTGGTGGAAGCCCATCGAGTAGGGGAAGGATGTCTCAAACAGGTTGTCGTAGCGGGCGGTGACCCGGCGCAAGATGTCGGCCAGCCCGCTCACCTCGGCCGGGGTCAGGTCGGCCAGCGCGGCCACGTGCCGGCGGGCGATGAGCAAAATCTCAAACGGCCACACCGCCCAGAACGGCACCACCGCGCTGAAGTGCTCGTTGCCGGCCACCAGCCGCTCGCCGCGCGCGGTCTCGGCCGCGGCATAGTCGCACAGCAGGCACGCGCCGTGCGTGTGCAGATAATCCGTCTGGGCCGCCAGCTCCTTGGCCGGCTCGTTGGGCAGCACGGCCGTGGCCCACACCTGGCTGTGCGGGTGCGGGTTCGAGGCGCCCATCATGGCGCCTTGGTTCTCGAACACCTGCACATATTGAATGCCCTCGCGCCCCCCCAACTCCAGCGTCTGCGCCGTCCAGGTCTGCACCACGCGTTCCACCTCGGCCTGGCTCAGCTCCGGCAGGCTCAGGTCGTGGCGCGGCGAAAAGCACACCACCCGGCAGGCGCCGGGCACCGGCTCCAATTGGAACAAGGGCGCCTGCGCCGCCGGCGCTGCCGCGCCAGGCTCAGCCGGCAGCAGAGCGGCAAAATCATTGTCGAAGACATAGATGCCGGTGTAGGGGGCATTGCGCGCGCCGCCCACCCGTTCGTTGCCGGGGCACAGGTAACAGGTGGGGTCGTAGCCCGGCAGGCCGCTGGGGGCGGCCTTTTCCACCTGGCCCAGCCACGGACGGCGGGCACGGTGCGGCGAAACCAGCACCCACTCACGGGTGAGCGCGTTCAGGCGGCGGTGTGGAATATCCATAGGCAGGTGGGCTCACAGTCGCGGCATACGCCAATCTAAAGCCTGCCACTCGGCCTTCCGGCAAGTTCACGTGGTTTGGGCGCGTCTGGCAGTCAGTCAATCGCGCCTTACACCCGAGCGGTCAGCGCTCTAGTTTATACCCGCGCCGCCTTTGAGAAAACTCCCTTGCACATTCTACTCGACACGCCCAAAACTTAGTCATTTTATGAGTACCGATATTTTCGATTTTTTCCGGCATTTTCAATAGCGGAAATGTTCATGCCCCTCTCAGGCGAAAAGTGCTATTCTTTTGCCGATCACACTCCTTCAAGGAGTAACGCATAACTTGCCCGGTGGTTGTCCCCAGCAGAGCCTTTGGCCCGCGCCAAACCCAGAAGCCGCCTGGCTTCCGGAGAGTGAGTCACAGACTCAGCCCGACGCACGCCAACACCCCGCACACATTACTCCGAAAGGAGGCACCCCCCACCCGACCGGCGTTTTCACGCGGGCTTGTACAGCCACGGCTTAACCTGTAACCCATTTTAGGACCGACGAGGAGACTCGTTATGATTCCGCCCGCATTTGATTATGCAAGTCCGAAGACCTTGAGCGACGCCGTCGCCCTCCTGAGCCAAAATGAAGGCTCCAAGGTGCTGGCCGGCGGCCACAGTCTGATCCCGATGCTCAAGTTCCGGCTGGCCTCACCCTCCATGCTGGTCGATATCAACCGCCTGGAAGGCCTGTCGTATATTCGCGAAGCCGATGGCTGGCTGAAGATCGGCGCCATGACCCGTGAAGTCGACCTGGAACGCTCCAGCCTGGTGACCGACCGCTACCCGCTGCTGGCCGATACCACCCACGTGATAGCCGACCCCATCGTGCGCCAGATGGCCACCCTGGGCGGCAACCTGGCCCACGGCGACCCGGCCAACGACCACCCGGCTACCATGCTGGCCTATGGCGCGCAGGTGGTGGCGGTCGGCCCCAATGGCAGCCGCACCATCCCCTGCTCCGAGTTCTTCACCGATCTATTCACCACCGCGCTGGCACACGACGAAATCCTGACCGAAATTCAAATCCCCATCCCGCCGGCGCACAGCGGCGGCGCCTATTTCAAAATGGAACGCAAGGTGGGCGATTATGGCACCGCCGGCGTGGCCGCGCAGGTCAGCCTGGATGCCGCCGGCAACTTTGCCCGCGTGGGCCTGGGGCTGACGAATGTGGGCCTGGTGCCGGTGCAGGCCAGGGAGGCCGAAGCCGCGCTGACCGGCCACGCCCCCAGCGACGACTTGCTGCACCAGGCCGCCGGCCTGGCCGCCGCCGCCGCCCAACCCAATGGCGACCGGCGCGGCTCGGAAGACTACAAGCGCTCGCTGGTCAAGACCCTCACGATGCGGGCGCTGCGCAAAGCCCTGGCGCGCGCCACAGGAGGCCAGGCATGAGCACGCACAAGATCACCGTCAACGTCAACGGCACGCCGCACACCGCCGAGGTGGAGGCACGGCTGCTGCTGGTGCACTTTATCCGCGAGACACTCAGCCTGACCGGCACCCACATCGGCTGCGACACCACCTCCTGCGGCGCCTGCACCGTGCTGCTGGACGACCGGCCGGTGAAGAGCTGCACCGTGCTGGCCGTACAGGCCGATGGCGCCAGCGTGACCACCGTGGAAGGCCTGGCGCCGCCCACCGGCGCGCTGCACCCCATGCAGGCCGCCTTCATCGAGCAGCACGGCCTGCAGTGCGGTTTCTGCACGCCCGGCATGATGCTCACCTCGATCGCGCTGCTCAAGCACAACCCGCACCCGACCGAAGACGAGATCCGCTGGGGCATCTCCGGCAACCTGTGCCGCTGCACCGGCTACATGAACATCGTCAAGGCCGTGCAGACCGCGGCCGCCAATATGGCCGCCGCCAACGAACCGGCGCTGGCCGAAGCCGGAGGTCAAAATGCCTGAAATCAATGGCCTGGGCCATTCGATGAAACGCAAGGAAGACCCGCGGCTGGTCCGCGGCCGGGGCAGCTTCATCGACGACGTCAAGCTGCCGGGGATGCTGCACCTGGATATCGTGCGCAGCCCGTACGCGCACGCCAAAATCAAGAGCATCGATATCTCCAAGGCGCTCAAGGTGCCGGGCGTGGCGGCGGTCATCACCGGCAAGGACCTGGACAAGTATGGCCTGGCCTGGATGCCGACCCTGATGAGCGACCGGCAGATGGTGCTGCCCATCGATACGGTCAAGTATCAGTCGCAGGAAGTGGCCGCCGTGCTGGCCACCGACCGCTACACCGCCGCTGATGGCGTGGCCGCCGTGGAAGTGGAGTATGAGCCGCTGCCGGTGGTGGTGGACCCGGTGAAAGCCTTGGAGCCCGGCTCACCCAAGGTGCGCGACGACAAAGACAGCAACCACATCTGGCACTGGGAAGTGGGCGACAAAGCCGGCACCGAGCAGGCCTTCCAGGACGCCGAGGTCACGGTCAAGCAGGATATCTACATCCCGCGCATCCACGTCTCATCCATCGAGACCTGCGGCTGCGTGGCCAGCTGGGACCCGGTGGAAGCCAAGCTGACCCTGTATCTCACCACCCAGGCCCCGCACGCCATCCGCACCGTGGTGGCGCTGGTAACCGGGCACCTGGGCCTGTCGGAGCAGAACATCCGCGTCATCGCCAATGACATCGGCGGCGGCTTCGGCGGCAAGGTGCCGGTCTATCCCGGCTACGTGATCGCGGTGGCGGCCTCGGTGCTCACTGGCGTGCCGGTGAAGTGGGTGGAAGACCGCTCGGAAAACCTGGCGGCCGACTCGTTCGCCCGCGACTATCACATCACCGCCGAGCTGGCAGCCAAGCAGGACGGCACGCTGACGGCCGTGCGCATCAAGACCATTGCCGACCACGGTTACACCGACGCGGCCGCCAACCCGTCCAAGTTCCCGGCCGGGCTGTTCCACATCTGCACCGGCTCCTACGACTTCAAGCACGCCTTTGTGGAAGTCGACGGCGCCTACACCAACAAGCCGCCGGGCGGCATCGCCTACCGCTGTTCGTTCCGCGTCACCGAGGCGGTGCACACCATCGAGCAGATGGCCGACCTGATGGCCCACAAGGTGGGCATGGACCCGGCCGCCTTCCGTCAAAAGAACTTTATCAAGCCCGAGCAGTTCCCGTATCAGTCCGTGCTGGGCTGGAGCTACGACAGCGGCAACTATGGCGCGGCGCTGCGCAAGGCGATGGACATCATCGGCTACGACGACCTGCGCAAGGAACAGCTCGAAAAGCGCGCCCGCGGCGAGTTCATGGGCATCGGCATCTCGTCCTTCACTGAGATCGTCGGCGCCGGCCCGTCGAAGGATTTCGACATCCTGGGCATCAAGATGTTTGACTCGTGCGAGCTGCGCATCCATCCCACCGGCAAAGCCATCGCCCGCTTTGGCACCAAGAGCCAGGGCCAGGGCCACGAAACCACCTACGCCCAGATCATCGCCGAGGAGCTGGGCATCCCGGCCAGCGATATCAAGGTGGAAGAGGGCGACACCGACACCGCCCCCTACGGCCTGGGCACCTACGCCAGCCGCAGCACCCCCACCGCCGGCGCGGCCGGCGCCATGGCTGCCCGCAAGGTGCGTGACAAGGCGCGCAAGATTGCCGCCCACCTGCTGGAAGCCGCCGAGGAAGACCTGGTGTGGGAGCAGGGCAAGTTCTACGTTAAGGGCTCGCCCAGCCAGTCGAAGACCATCCAGGAGATCGCCTTCGCCGCCTACACCAACCACCCGCAAGGCATGGAAGCCGGGCTGGAGGCCGTGGACTACTACGACCCGCCCAACCTGACTTTCCCCTTCGGCTCCTACATCTGCGTGGTCGACATCGACCGCGGCACCGGCCAGGTGAAAGTGCGCCGGTTCGTGGCCGTGGACGACTGCGGCGTGCGCATCAACCCGATGATCGTCGAGGGCCAGATCCACGGCGGCCTGACCATGGGCTTTGCGCCGGCCTTGATGGAAGAAATCCAGTACGACGATGACGGCAATATGTACGGCGGCACGTTCATGGACTACATGGTGCCGACCGCGGTGGAGACGCCGCACTGGGAAGTGGGCGAGACGGTCACCCCCTCGCCGCACCATCCCTTCGGCGCCAAGGGCATCGGCGAATCGGCCACGGTCGGCGCGCCGCCCGCCATCGTCAATGCCGTGGTGGACGCCCTGTGGCACCTGGGCGTGCGCGCTATCGACATCCCCATGACCGCGCCCAAGGTGTACGCGCTGCTGGCGGAACATGGGGCGGCGCTGGAAGAATAAGAACGTGGTGCAATAAGGACGTGGT
>JAYTFQ010000402.1:0-2324 GCA_043734225.1 Anaerolineales bacterium
AAAGAGAGAAAGTGGTTGGCGACGAGTTGACCGATTGACCCGTTGACTAGTGGACTAGTTGACCCCAGAGTTCCTTCGTAATCTGCACAATGCTGTCCAACACCCAGGTGGGCTGGTAGGCCAGGTTGGCCAGGTCGGCGCGCTTGGAGACGCCGGTGAGGACCAGGAGGCTGGGCAGGCCGGCGCGCACGGCGCCGAGGATGTCGGTGTCCAGCCGGTCGCCAATGGCCAACGTGCTGGCCGGATCAGACTTAAGGCGGGCCAGCGCCTGCTGGTACATGGTGGGCTCCGGCTTGCCCACGACGATGGGCGCGATGCCGGTGGCGGCCTGGAGCGCGGCCAGGATGGCGCCATTGCCATGCGTGATGCCGTGCTCAGTGGGCAGGCTGACATCGGGATTGGTGCCAACGAACACGGCCCCGGCCCGAATGTTGAGCGTGGCCGTGGCCAGTTTGTCCCACGACAGGTCGTGATCGATGCCCACCACCACATAGTCGGCGCCGGTCTGGTACAGGTCGCAAAACGTGAACCCGGCCGCCGCCAGCGCGCTTTTGAGCGCCTCCTCGCCAATGACAAACACCCGCCCGCCGCCGGGCGAGCGCTGGGCCAGCACCAGGGCGGTCGCCTGGGGCGAGGTGAAAATTTCGTCCACGCTGACAGTCACACCCATATGCGCCAACTTATCGAGGTACTGCTCGGGCGAACGCCCGGCATTGTTGGTCGCCAGCACGAACGATATTTGCCGCTGACGCAGGGCGGCGAAAAACTCGATCAAGCCGGGCAGGGGGCTGTCGCCGGCCCACAGCACGCCGTCCATATCGATCACCGCGGCGCGCATATCACGCAAGGAAGTCATCCGACGATTATACCTGACGGCGCCGCAGAAACGGCGCTGATTCAGCCATAGGCCGCCGCGAGGCGCGGTTGGTCGATCTGGCCGGAGCGTATTACACTTGCTTCACCGCACCGGTCAGGCGAACAGCGTGAGAGTCGGGGCCGGCCGACTGCCCGGCCCGGCGTGTTCCGCTGTCGCCACGCCACAACCTTCAGCGGCCGCTGTTCGGGCGGTCGCTGGCCACGCATGCGAGGAGCGAACCATGAAGATCACCGATTTGAAGTGCGCCGTCATCGGCGACAACCCGATTATCCGCGTTGTCACCGACGAGGGCATCGACGGCTATGGCGAGATTGAGAATTCCAAGCCGTACGTCAAGCCGCAAGTGTTGTTCTACAAGCAATTTATCGTCGGCGAAGACCCTACCAATGTTGAGCGGGTGGTGAGCAAGATCCGCCGGCTAGGGGCCTTTAAGCCGTGGGGCAGCGCCGTCAGCGCCATCGAAATGGCTTTGTGGGATATCGCCGGCAAGGCCAGCGGGCTGCCGATCTACAAGCTGCTGGGTGGCAAGGTGCGCGATCGGGTGCGCGTGTATAACACCGGCGGCTACGTGCCGATTAAGGACCAGACGCCCGAATCGTATGCGGAGATCGTCTCCAGGCAAAAGAGCTCGCCGGAAGGCTTCACGATGGTCAAGCAAGGCATTGGCTTCCACAGCGGCATGCCGCAGGCCATCCCCAACTTCACCTATGGCGAAGTGCGCAGCGGGCCGGCCCACATCAATAGGGGCCTGCTGACCGAGAAGGGGCTCAAGCACGTCATTGCCTGCGCCGAGGCCATGAAGAGCGTGCTGGGCGACGAAATTGGGCTGGCGCTGGACTGCGGGCCGGGCTGGATGGTGCCGGATGCCATCCGGCTGGCCAAGGCGCTGGAGCCGCTCAATATCATGTGGCTGGAAGATCTCATCACCGGCGACTATTCGCCGCACGTTTCGGCCAGCGTCTATCGGGAAGTGACCCGCGCCACCAGCACCCCCATCCACACCGGGGAGCAAATCTACCTGCGGCAGAACTTCATGGAGCTGATCGAAGGCCAGGCGGTGCGCGTGGTGGGGCCAGACCCGTTGGACGTGGGCGGGCTGGCCGAGCTGAAGTGGATCGCCGAATATGCCGATCTGCACAGCATTCTGATGGCGCCGCACGGCGTGATCGACGGCGTGTTTGGGCTGGCCGGGCTGGTGCAGGTGACCGCCACGATGCCGCAAAACTACATTGCCTTCGAGTACCCAATGGCACAGCCCAAGTGGTGGTACGACATTGTCGAGGGCCTGCCCAACCCGATCGTGAAGGACGGTTTCATTGAAGTTTGGGACCGGCCCGGTCTGGGGGTGACGTTTATCATTGACAAGGCCGTGCAATACCTGAAGCCGGAAGACAAAGCGTTCTTCGACTAGCTCGGATCTGAGTAGTCCAACAATGGGACGCGGCGG
>JAYTFQ010000403.1:0-6526 GCA_043734225.1 Anaerolineales bacterium
AATTCGTCGTCCAACACCTGCTCAAGCTGCAGCAGGCCAGGCGTCAGATGGCTGCGATTGTAATTCGGCGCGGCATTTTCCAGCCGGCGCGGCGGGTACAGCACTTCAGGCGGCTCCAGCCGGCGCAGGTACCACAGCACCTGCCCCACCGGGCCCACCTCGTCAAAGCGCGTGTCTTCCTGCAGCGCGTAGTTCAGCGAGAATGCTTGCAAACGCGGATTGATGTTGCTGGGCAGGCCGGTGTCTTTCAGCAGCTCATCGGTCGGCAAAGGTCCGCCGCTGGCCATATCGAGCACGGCTTCGGCCAGATTGAGGTGGCCGACGTTGATGGTCGCCAACAGCGCGCGCGGAAACCAACGGCCGGCCAGCCGGACGATCTCCGGGTTGGCTTGCAGGCGGGCATCGAGTTTACGAGCAATGCCGGCCCCAAATTCGGCATTCAACGCTTCGGGCGCCTTAAGCTCGCCCATGATGGTTTGCTGTTGGGCTTCATTCAGTTTGTGCCCCACCAGGCGGGCGGCAAACTCGCGCAGCGGTCGGCCCTCGCCAAAGTCCACCTGGATCACGTCGAAATCGGCGATTTCCGGGCTGCGGCCAGGGCGCACGCCGGTCACGGTGCCGGCGGTATAGTCCAGCGCCGGGAACACCAACTGCTGTCCGACGCCATACAATTCTTTGGGTAGATAAACGGCGGTGCCTTGCTCGCGGCGTTTGGCCGCCTGGGCCTCGCGCTCCACCCGGCGCTCGATGATGGCCAAGGCCATCTCGGCGGTGCTCAGCGGTGTTTCTTCTTCGAGCAGCAAGTTGTAAAGGTAATCGAGGTCGCTATCCTCAATCTCAAAAGCCTCGCCCCAGTAGGCGGCAGTCTGCGTTTGGCGTTCAGTCACGCTTTGGACCTCAATCGGGAATGGTTAAAAAGTGGAATAAACAACGGCATAGAATTATACTCGGCGGCGCTGTGCTTGTAAAATCGAATTTCCCAACCAAGGAGCCCCAAATGGCGCAAGACTTGATTGTTGTGTACACCGCCGTCAGCCCGGGCGAGGCTGACATTGTCAAGGGAACCCTGATCGCCGCCGGCATCCCGGCCGAAACCTCGCGCGAGGGCGCCGGCGCCGTCTATGGTTTCACCGTCGGCCCAATGGCCATGGTTGACATCCTGGTGCCGGTCGACCATGCGGCCCAGGCCGAAGAATTGATCGCCGCCATGCGCCGCGGCGACTTGAACGACGACAGCGATGCCATTGATGAGAGTGCCTGATTCACGGAAACGCCACCTTGGTCCATTGCAGCGGGTCCACCTGGTTGCCACCCACGATGACCTCCCAGTGCAGATGCGGCCCGGTCACCCGACCGGTGGCGCCCTGATAGCCCAGGATTTGCCCAGTGGTGACGTGGTCGCCGATCTTGACCAGGATTTGCGATTGGTGCCAGTAACCGGTGTACACCCCCCAGCCATGGTCAATGACGGTCGCGTTGCCGCGCACCACCAGCTTGCCGGTAAAGACCACCACGCCGGGCGCGGGCGCGGTGATGGGCCTGTCCTCGGCGCCTGAAAAATCGACGCCGCCATGAAAACTGTTGTAGGGGCCGCCATTGTAGGAGCGGAGTGAGCCAAACACGGACCGAAAAGCGCCGACCGACGGCAGCACGAAAAGCCCGTCCCACAGCCGCTGCGGCGTGGCTGGCCCGGCAAGGGCGAAGATCTGGGTTTGCTCCGGAATGGTCGTGGCCGGATCAATCGTGGCCGGGTCAACTGTCAGCGGGTCATCCACTAAATAGTTGCCGGAGCGCACCGGCAGCCGCTGGGAAAGCCGCACCACCTGGCCGTCAGCTCCGGTGGCGCTCAACTCCAGCGGATACAGGTTCGGATCGAGCAAGCGGTACACGCCCTGCAGGGCAAAGTAACGCGTGTTGGCGCCAGGATCGGCTTCAAAGTGCAGCGCCGAGTCGCTCAGCACCCCGGTCACCGTCATGGGCACGGCCGTGTCCACCTGCAGCTCCAGCGTGTGCCCCTGCACCACTGGGAACGGGCGCAGCGTCACATCCAGCAGCGGATAAGGCAGCGCCTGGGTGGCATGCGTCCCGCCTGGCACCACCAGTCTCGCCCCCGGCGCCACCAGCGCCGGATCGCTGAGGCGATTGGCAGCGGCCAGCGCCCACGGATTCTGATTGTGCGCCGCGGAAAAGGCCAGAAGCCCTTCTCCAGGGTCCAGCAAGTAGGTGGTGCTGGTCGGCACGGCCGGCAGCACATCCGGCGCATCCACGACAACCGCCGACTCGTTGATGAACAGCAGATCGGGGTTCACCACGCCGTTCAGCCGCACCAGCGTCTGGCGCTTCAGGCCCAGGCGCAGCGACAGGCTGTCCAGCGTTTCGCCGGGTTCCAGGCTGTGCGTGGCCAGTGCGCCGGTCAACCCTTCAAAGCCGGGAATAATCAGCGACTGACCGACGGAGAGGGTGTTGGGATCAATGCCGGGATTGGCCGCCTGCAGGGTGTCGACCGTAATGCCAAAACCCAAAGCGATGTCGTACAGGGTGTCGCCGCGCTGCACCACATAGGTGGGGCCGCCCGCCTGAGCTTGGACCGACAGCGCCGGCCCAGCTGTACCCAAAAGCAAGGCGCTAGCGCAGATCAGCAGCAGCGCCGCTCGCCCCAGCCGCCGGGGCAGCGGCCGGAGAGTCGTCGAAAACCAGTTCATCGCCAATCGACACCCGCTCCAAGAACTCGGGATGCGTCTCCAGAATGTAGCGGGCCGGCGCGCGCGGCGCGTAATACGGCCGCCACGGCCGGGCGGCCAACTTGTCCACCACCTGGCCGCTGCTGTCGATCCACACGGTCGCAATGGTGAACGGCACAAAGAACATATGAATGGTGACCGCCGCGCGGCTGTCGCGGCCTTCCACCAGCACAATCGCCTCGCCCGGCTGGATGCTGGGTTGAAACATCAGCCCGCGCAGCCGCGACATGAACGAAGCGCACCAGCGCACGCGGCTTAGCAGCGGCTGGCTGCGCGGGTCGGTCTTGTGTCGAATGTCGACCCACTGCCGGCGGGCCATAGTTATATTCCTGGCTGCCAGGCAACAAAAACGGGGGCGGCTGCCAGAGGCCACCCCCGCCGTGTGTGCCGGCGAACGGCCGCGAAGTTGGCTGCCTCAGACGCCCTGGCTCTGGGCCTGGCGCGCCAAAACCTTTTCCACGCTCTCCAGCAGCTCCTGCGGGCCAAACGGCTTGGTGATGTAGTCGTCCACCTTGGCGATGTGCAACCCCAGCACCTTGTCGATGCTCTGCGCCTTGGCCGTCACCACAATCACCGGAATGGACTTGGTGGCGTCGTTGGCCTTCATCTTTTGATAGACTTCCCAACCGTCCATATCGGGCATCATCAGGTCCAACAGCACCAAATCTGGCTTGTGGGCCTGGATGGCTTCAAGCCCTTCACGGCCGCCCATGGCACCCACCACCTGAAAGCCCTTGCGGCTCAGGATGAGCTTGACCAGGTCGATCATTTCGGGCTCGTCTTCGATGCAAACGATTAGTTTGCCACTCACCATTCCAGCCTCCCCAGCCGCAACATGGCGCGTAGTGTACCACAGGAAGGTATAATGCAACTCCATTCAAGGGGGCGGCAGGAATCGAAAAACCAATGGCTATTGCGCGCGCGGGAGATGTTGTCCAGCTGGTCGGGCGGGACAACAAGAATTTCATTTTTCGCCTGGCGCCGGGCCAGCGGCTGGAGACGCATCGCGGCATTTTCAAGCACGATGAGCTTATCGGTCAGGAGCTGGGCGGCGAAGTGCTCAGCCACCTGGGGCAGGCCTTTTTCATGATCCAGCCGTCCACCGACGAGCTGATCCGCAGCCTGAAGCGCTCGTCGCAGATCATCTACCCCAAAGACAGCGGCTTTATTCTGATGAAGCTGTCGGTGCAGCCGGGCCAGACCGTGATGGAGGCCGGCACCGGCAGCGGCGGGATGACCTGCGTACTGGCACAGACGGTGGGCCAGACTGGCCGGGTGATCAGCTACGACATCCGCGAGGATATGCAGCGGGTCGCCGCCCGCAACCTGGCATGGCTAGGGCTGTCCGACCGTGTGACACTCAAGCTGCGCGACATTGCCGAGGGGTTCGACGAAACCGAGGCCGACGCCTTCTTCCTGGATGTGCCTAACCCCTGGGACTATACCGGCCAGGCGCGGCGCGCGCTGAAAGGCGGCGGCTTCTTTGGCAGCCTGGTGCCCACCGCCACCCAGGTATCTACGCTGCTCAGCGCCATGCAGCGCGACGGCTACGAGTTCATCGAGGTGTGCGAGCTGCTGCTGCGCTATTGGAAGACCGTGCCCGAGCGGCTGCGGCCCGCTGACCGTATGGTGGCCCATACCGCCTTTCTGATTTTTGGACGCCCAGTCACTCGGCGCGAGCGGCCGGCGGCCCTTACGCCTGGCGACGAGCTCGCCGCCGCTCCCGAGCAGGCCGGCATTCTGGAATCGGATGACCAACCTGGCGGCGACCTTGAGATGCCTGGCAGCGCGGACTCCGAATTCTAGCCGGGCCTCAAACGCTCGCGGTAACTGGAGCCGGGGCGCATGTCGGTCCGGGGGCGAGTTTTTGCCGGCCGCGCGGCCTCACCCCCGGCCCCCAAAGGCGTCACCTTACCAGCTCGCAGTTCGGTGCCCAAACATTATGTCCGTCACTAGTACCCTATTTTTACTGCCACTTGTTTTTCCGGTTTTTGGCCGAAAAACCACTACTGCCGCAACTGCCAGACGAAAACTGACACCCACCCTGTGGGCGGCAACTTAACTGCTCGCTGCCTGAAATGGCGCCGATGGCGGCGATGGGACTGCCGCCAATCGCGCCTGCAAGGCGCTCCCACAAGTAACAGCCGGGCCGGTGTCAGGTGCGAGCGCACCTGCCCCCAGCCGTTTTGGCGGTTGGAGGTGCGATCCCGCTGGGTGTTTCGGGCGGATTGGGCCTTGATCTTGCGCGCCCGCGCTTAAATTAGCGCCTATGCCCTCGGCCCATCTCCCAAGCGCGGCCCGATTAGGCCGCGCCGAAGGCCCGCTTGGGCTTGGGAAGATGGTTGGGCCACCATCCGCCGCGATTTCCGTTCTGGCGGGCATGGTGTAGAATCCGCCTGTTCGTACCCTAACTTCACAAGCCACCACACCATGCCCAGCTACGTATGACGCTATCTCGTCTGGGGAACCGCCGATGATGCCTGCCGGCCTGGAACTCCGGGAGCCTGGTCTCGCCGCTGGTTTGAGAATTGTCGAGCGGCTGCTGCGGCTTGAAATTGCCCGGCTGCGGGCCACGGGTGTCCCAGCCGGCCAGGACGAATATCGCGGCCTGTACATCTCGGACGCCGAAGTCGACCAACTCCTTGGAGCGCCCGCGCCCAACCAGGATGCGCTGGCCGAGACTGCCCTGGAAACGCAATTGGCGCTGACCCGCCAACAACTGGATCGGCTCTCTCAGGGCCGCTCAGGCCTATTGGGCCGCTTGATCGCCCTGGCCGGTCTCAACCCATTCGAGACCGGCTGTGTGCTGCTGGGGCTGGCCCTGGAAGCCGACCTGCGCTTCGACCGGCTGTTTGCCTACGTTCAGGACGACGTCACCAAACGGCGCCCGCGCGTTGAACTGGCGCTGCGCCTGCTGGCCGCGCCGGCCGAGCGGGTGGCGGCCCGCGCCCACCTGGCGGCGGAAGCGCCGCTGCGCCGACTGCGGCTGATGACGCTGCACAACGAAGCCGGACAGCCGCACACCCCCCTGCCCGCCCAGGCTCTGGCGCTGGATGCCCGCATCGCCGCCTTCTTGATGGGCCAGACGGCGGTGGACGAAGCCTTGAAGGGCCACGCGGCCATCTTCGCGCCCGCCGAGCTGGAACTGTCGCTGCCGGATAGTCTGGCACAGCGCCTGGCGGGGCTGGGCCAGCTTCCGCTGACCGACCTGGGGCAGCCCATCGTCTTGCTCACCGGCCGCGGCCGCGCTGTGCGCGAGGCGGCCCAGATCCTCGGCCGCAACATCGACCTGCCCTTGCTCGCCGTCGATTTTCCCAGCCTGGCCGCCGCGCTGGGGGTTGAGCCGGCCGCCACCCTCGCCCAACGCGAGGCCGCACTGCAGCCCGCTGCCCTGCTGCTGCAAGACCTGCAGCGCCTTAAGCCGGACGAGGCGGCTCAGCTCCAGCGGCATTTGGAGGCACGCCCGCTGGCCGCGTTGGTCTTGCTCGGCGCAGAGGAAGGCTTCGCCTGGCCCGGATTGAACATCCCCCTGCCGGCGCCCGATTTTGAAGCGCGGCGCTCACTGTGGTCGCGCCACCTGGGCCGGCTCCAGCCACCGGTGGCCGAGTCCGCCGATGGCCTGGCGAGCAAGTTCCAATTGAGCGCCTCGCAAATCGCCGATGCGGTCCAGGCCGCGCGCGGCAGCGCCCTATGGCGCAATCCGACCGAGCCAGCCGTCACGGTTGACGATCTCTACACGGCAGCGCGTCGCGCCAGGCGTCGCACTGTTCGGACGCGGTGGGCTT
>JAYTFQ010000404.1:0-7643 GCA_043734225.1 Anaerolineales bacterium
GCGGACTGGCTGGACGAAACGACGCCGGCCGGCCGCCTCCTTCTGACTTCGATGCAGACGGGCGAGTCGTATATTATCAGTCAGCGGGATCAGTACGGCCGCGCGCCCGAACCGCGCGATGAGGCATTGGCCCTGGTGCCTACGAATATGAATGGTCTGGCGCCCGGCGCGTTGTGGGTCGGATTCAACCACGATCACTTATTTACGAATGACGAGCGTGCTTTCCTGCTGACAGTCGCCAATCAGGTTGGCATGGCGCTCGATCGCATCGAAGCCTACGCGGCACAGCAGCGCGCCTGGGAGATTTCGGAAAAGGGTGCGGCCCGGGCCACCCTGGTGGCTGATATCGGCCAAATCCTGGTCAAGACCATGGACCAGCCCGAAAACCTCCAGGCGATTGTAGCACGCGTGATGCCAATGCTGGCCGATTTGTGCGCCATGTTTCTGGTGGGACTGGACGGCCAACTTCACCTGGCGGCGCTCAGTCAGACCGGGGAGCAAGCAGTGGACCAGCTGCTGGAGTCTGCCGCTGGAGAACTGGGTGATTGGCTAGTCTCGGCGCCATACGGAACGCAGGCGGCCTTTTGGGAGCCCAGCCACCCCGCGCTTGCTCCGGGCGCAGATTTCCCCACTTTCTTCGAGCCGCTCTGGACGGAAATCAAGCCGGCAGCTGCTGTGCTGGTGCCGATGGCCGCCCATGCGGAAATCGTGGGTGCCATGCTCTTCGTTCGGATGAGTGCCAGACCCGCGTTCGGCCGTGACGATGCGGCACTGCTTGAAGACATTGCCGCGCGCGTGGCGGCGGCCATCGAAAATGCCCGTCTGTACAATGAGTCGACCAGGCTGAACATACGCCTGGAGGAGCGTGTCAAAGAACGGACAGCCGCGCTAGAAGCGGAAATCGAAGAACGAAAAATGGTCGCGCAGCAGCTTGACCAATCGAAGGAAGCCTTGCGGGACTTTTCCGTTCGGCTGCAAGCCGCGCGCGAGGACGAACAGGCGCGCCTATCGCGTGAGCTGCACGACGAGTTGGGCGGCGCGATGACGGGCATCAAAATGGATGTGGCGCAAGTGCGCCGACGTTTACCGGACGACTCCGTCGAACTACGACAGCGCCTGGACAATTTGTCGGCGGCACTCGACGACATCATCCAGTTGGTCCGGCAAATAGCCACGCGCCTTCGGCCTGGCATTCTTGACGATTTTGGGCTGCCTGCGGCCCTGGAATGGCAGGCCCAGGAATTCGCCCAGCGCACCTCGATTGCATGTCATCTCGAGATAGCCGTCTCTGAACGTGTTTGGGGCCCGGACGAATCAACCGCCTTGTTTCGAATCTTCCAAGAAGCCTTGACGAATGTGGCTCGCCACTCAGGCGCCACAGTCGTACAGGCGCGGCTAGAAGAGGCGCCGCTCGCCTTGATACTGAACATCCAAGACAATGGCCGAGGGCTTACGGCAGATCAGTCCAATTCCGGACGGCATTCACTCGGTCTGATGGGTATACGCGAGCGCGCTCTGGCCCTGGGAGGCACCTGCGTAATCAGCGGCAGTCCCGGCCACGGGACCACAGTTTGGGTAAGCATTCCGCTGGACGACGCCCGCCGGTCCGGGCCGCAATAACCCTTACTTGGCCAATTCGCTCGCGCGTGTTTCGCGGATGACCGTCACGCGGATCTGGCCGGGATAGGTCATGCTTTCCTCAATCTTGCGGGCGATGCTCTTGCTCAGCAGTTGCGCCGCCAGATCGTCCACTGCTTCCGGGCGCACGATGATGCGCACTTCGCGGCCGGCTTGCAGCGCGTAGCTCTGCTGCACGCCCTCGAATGAATTGGCAATCTCTTCCAGCGTGCGCACGCGCTTGACATACTGCTCGTACGACTCGCGCCGGGCGCCCGGTCGCGCTCCGGAGATAGCGTCGGCCGCCTCGACAATTACCGCCTCCACTGTCTCCTGATCCACCTCGTGATGGTGGGCGGCAATCGCGTTGACGATCTTGCTGTTCACGCCGTAGCGCTTGGCATACTCGGCCCCAATGGCGGCATGTGTGCCTTCCACCTCATGGTCGATGGCCTTCCCCAGGTCGTGCAGCAGGCCGCCGGCCTTGGCCAGCGCCACGTCGGCGCCCATCTCGGCCGCGATCACCCCGGCGATGAGTGAGGTCTCAATCGAGTGACCGTGCTGGTTCTGGCCATACGAGGTGCGGAACTTGAGCCGGCCAAGCAGCCGCAGCACTTCCGGGTGCAGGCCCGGCACGCCCGCCTCATAAGCGGCTTGCTCGCCGGCTTCGCGGATCACCTGCTCCACGTCGCGCTGGGCGTCGCTGATCAGCTTTTCGATGTGTGCCGGGTGGATGCGGCCATCCACCACCAACTTGGCCATGGCGCGCTTGGCTACCTCGCGCCGGATGGGATCGAATGATGAAACGGTCACGGATTCAGGCGTATCGTCCACCACCACGTCCACTCCGGCGGCCTGTTCAAACGCGCGAATGTTGCGGCCGTTGCGGCCAATGATGCGGCCCTTCATCTCGTCCGACGGCAAGGGTACAACTGAGACGCTGATCTCGGCCACGTGATCCGAGGCAATGCGCTGGATGGCGGTGGCGATGATCTTGCGGGCGCGCATGTCGCCTTCGGCCCGCGCCTGCTCGTCAATCTGGCGGATGGTGCGCGCCATGTCGGCGCGCGCGTCCTTTTCAACCGCGGCCACCAGCATGGCCTTGGCCTCGTCCTTGGTCATCGCGGCGATGCGCTGCAGTTCGGCCATGCGGTCGGCCTGCATTTTGTTCACGTCCGTTTCGCGCTTGTCCAGGGTGCTTTGGCGCTTATCCAGCTGTGTGCGGCGCTGCTCCAGTTGGTCGCTCTTGCGGTCCAGGTCCTCCCGCCGGCGCAGCAGCCGCTGGTCCTCTTTGTTGAGGTCGGCCAGCCGCTTGACGGCGTCTTCCTCGGCGCTATTGCGAACCTTGATGGCATCGTCCTTGGCCTTCAGAACGGTTTCTTTGGCTTGCGATTCGGCCTGCTGGACAATATTGCGCGCCTGCGTCCCAAGTTCGCGTTCCTTAGCTTCGGTTTGCCGGCGCTGATAAACAAGCCCCCCGTATGCGCCAGCCCCCAGGCCAATTAGCGCCACCACAATACTAATTATGACAACCAGGATCGGGTCCATACCCCACTCACTTTCATAGCCTGGCCCGCCCAACCCGGCCGCCAGGCCGCTGTACGATCCGCGTTACGATTCCGGCTCCAAACCCTCATGTAGTTCCGTCCAAACGCGCTTGACAACCGGTTCAATCGTGTCATAGTCAAACCCGCGCCGGGCCAAAAACGCGCCCAGCTTACGCTTGAATTCCACGAACTCCAGCTCACGCAGCCGTCCGGCCCGCTGTTTGGCCACCGTGTAGGCCGAGCCGGCATCATCCACCCCGGCCAGCGCCACCTTGCGTTCTTCCTCGCCCAGCCCTTTCAAGCGCAACTCCATGCTCAAAAGACGCTTGCTGCGCGGGCGGAAGGTCGTGCGGTTGTCCACCCAAAAACTGGCGAAGGCTTTATCGTCCACCAACCCTGCCCCGCGCAGCCGCTCCAGCACGGCTGCCACCGCGGCCTCCGGCACCTTGGCCGTGGCCAGGCGCTTTTGGATCTCGACTTCCGAGCGCGGCCGGGGACCCAGGAAGTGCAGGGCCCGTTCGTAGGCCACTTCCACCTCGTCCGCCTGTTTCAGCCGTTCCACGGCCACTTCGTCCAGCACCTGCCCGATGGACAGCCGGGCCGCCAGGATCCTGGCCACGCCCAGCGCGTACTCCCCATCCAGGTAGATGTTGACGCGCCCTTTGTTCCGCGCTTGCTGCTTAAGTGCCGTAACTTTCATATGTCCCAAACAAAAAACAGCCGAGCGTGCGCCTCGTTCGCGCACACCACGGCTGCCGCCCGGCAAGACGCCCAAAAACGCAGGCGCCGCACCTTTACCTCTCAGTTGGTCAAGTCAGGACAGTTTCAGACCGTTTTGCAGTCGAAACTGGCTCAGGTCCGGCTGCTTACACCGGAATAGGCCAAACTCCCGCTGGGCAAGGCGAACCAGTGTCTGCGCCAACAACGCGCGCCAAACATGTCGTGTCGTCCCTGCCCCCAGCGATCCTGAATCGCAAGGCCCTGACCGCCCCATAACCATAGTGCTCGCGCTAACCCAAATGGGGCGCCGAAGCCTTGTGAACTGAACTGAGAACGCGCATCAAATAGCCGTGGATGTGCCCACTGTTGGGCGCGCGACAATGCCCTGAAAAACGCCTGCTGGGCCTTGGTTCGGACCTCCACAGTCGCCTTCAGCCGCCGTAGCAGCGTCAGCAACGTCCCGCTGCACATTTGGACCCAAAGTACCATCCAATTGAGCATGCCAGCATTATAGCGGGGAAGTACTATTTACGCCAAATAGCTTCATTCCGTCAACTTAAGGCGTCAGATTCAGCTCAGTTGTGTCTCCGCCAGCCAGGCTCAGCCGCTCGCCCGTGTCCAATCGGTACACCCCCACCCGCACACTGGCGCCGGCCGGCAGGGCCCACGGGTGTACATCGGTGATGACCTCCCCGGGCAGCCAGGACGAGGTGGGATACAGCCCGCCGCGCGGCTGCCCATCCGCGGCGCCCAGGCCTGTACCATTTGCCTGGGTGATATGGACAAACACCGTGTAATCCACGGTCATGGCAGCTTCGGCCCACCAGCATAAGGTCAGGCCGTCGCTGGCCAGCGTGTAGCCCACCAGCCGCATTTGCCCGCCAAAGTCCGCATTCGCGGCCATGGCCGCCTGGCATCCGGATGGGCCTGCCAGCGCAACGCGGCCCAGCACCAATTGGCTGCCGGTGGCGCCCGGTGAACTCAGCGGCAACGGGTCCAGACTGCCGCCGCGCACCGATAGCCAGATCGCGGCCACCACCGGCCGGTCGCCGGTCGTCGGCGTAAGAATGATGTCGGACACGATTATGTCTGTGGACACCCATTCCGAACTGGGGTACAGGCTCGTGCCGAGTAGCACCTCGCTGTGACCCAGGGCCTTCCCATCCGGCTGCACTAGCGAAACGTTGGCATGCAAATCGCCGTTGGGCGCGCCAGGGGTTAATGGCCGCCAATACGTGACCAGATGCGCTGCCTGACCCGACTGCAGACGCGGCGTTAGCAGCCGGTAGCCGATCAGCGCCACCTGGCCGCCGAAGGCCTGACTCGTTTGGGTGATGTCACCCGGCAGCGCTGAGGCCGCCAATACCGGCCGGGCGTAGGCTGGACCAATGACCAGAAATGGGACCAGAGCTGCTGTTGTGAAAAAGCCCGCCACTACGCCGGCCACCAGAATTCGTCCCAGGCGATCGCCCCACCCCATCAAGCCCGCGACGACCACGAAAGCCACCATGCCCAATGCTGGATATAACAGCCGCCCGTGGATGTTGGTGATCTGCAATGAATAGCGCACCGCCGAAGCCAGCAGCAGCGCGAAAGCCGTTCCGGCCAGCAGCAAACCGGGCACATTGAATGGCGCCCAATCCCGCCGAACTAACCGGCGAGCCCAGCCGGCCAGCGCCGCCAACATCAGCACAGCAAACACCCTGGCCCATTGGCGGTCGATCCGCAGCCCGAAATCGGCCCAGAAGGTGCCGAACAGCCCAGCCATGTCTGAAAGAAACTGAGGCACTGTCGGCGTAGGGCGGCCAACCCCCGCCAGCACCTGCCAGATTTGCCAGGCCAACGGGTCACCATACAGCATCCAGTTGCGCACATACCACCAGCCCGCGCTGGCGGCCGCCGCGCCATACACAATGGCCCCTGCCGCCAGCACCCAGCGCACTTGGGCGCGCACCAACTCTGGCGCCGGCCTCCCCCCACCTGGCCGGTAAATGTCAACATTTGCCAGCGCCAGGGCCGCGATTGGCAGCGGCGCCAGCGCCACCATGCCAATTTTCGATAACAGCGTGATGCCCAACGCCAGGCCAGACAGCGCCGCCCACCGCCAGCGGCGCCAGCGCATCAGCGCCAGCAGCGCGGCCAGGGTCCAGGCGCCGCCTGCCGCCGCCAGGGCATCATTGTTGATGATGGCCGAGCCATAAACAAACTGAGGGACAAAAGCCGCCGTAGCCGTCACTGCCAAGGGAAGCCACGCCGCGGAACCTGGCGCCAGTTGCCGCGCAATGACCCACACACCCGCCAGGGTGACCACGCCCAGCAGGACGGACCATAGGCGGCCAATGTGGACGGCCAGGACCGATTGGCGGTAAGGGAAGTCTTCGTTCCGGCCGTGGATTAGCAGATTGGGCCGGTCGCTGTGGCTGCCTGGGGTAATGCTGGGGCTGCCCAGGTTGAAGTGAAAGAGATCTGGAAAGTCGCTGCGGTCAATGGGCGCGATGAGCGCCGCCACGGGGTAGAAATAAAGCGGCGGATGCGCCGCGTTGCGCAGCAGCAAATCGGGGTGGGTGGCGCTCAGGACCGGCAGCGCCCCGCCCCGCGAATCGGCCAGGTAATTGGCGAACGCGAAGTGCCAGATTTCGTCTGGCCCTTCAAAAATGGGTGTCGCCAAGCTGTACACAACAGCCAGCCCGGCAAAAATCGCCAGCAGCGCGGGCAGGACCAGCGGGCGCCACGCCGCGCGGCGGCGCCCGCGCCCGCCGCCGGCCGCCCGGGAACTCACTCCTCGGCTTCCGGCTCCTCGCCTTCCTTGCTGGCCGTGGCCAGCGGGGCCTTGCCTACCCCAGCCTGGGAGCGGATAGCGGCCTCAATGGTGGCTGAGATATCGTGATGTTCGCGCAGGAAGGCCTTGGCGTTTTCACGTCCCTGGCCAATGCGCTGATCGCCGTAGGAGAAGAAGGCGCCGCGCTTGCTAATAATCTCCAGCTCGGAGCCCAGGTCGACGATATCGCCTTCCTTGGAGATGCCTTCGTTGTACATGATGTCGAACTCAGCTTCACGGAAGGGCGGCGCGACCTTGTTCTTGGTGATCCGCACCCGGGTGCGCGAGCCGACCACATCTTGCCCGGCCTTGATGGACTGAATCCGGCGGACGTCCATGCGCACGCTGGCGTAGAACTTCAGCGCCAGGCCGCCAGTGGTCGTCTCTGGGTTGCCGAACATCACGCCAATCTTTTGGCGCAATTGGTTGGTAAAGATCATCGCGGTGTTCGATTGCTTGATGGCCCCCGAGAGCTTGCGCAGCGCCTGTGACATCAGCCGCGCCTGCGCTCCCATCGGGGCATCCCCCATATCGCCCTCAATTTCGGCCCGCGGCACCAGCGCCGCCACCGAGTCCACCACCACAACGTCCACCGCTCCCGAGCGCACCAGCGCCTCCGCAATTTCCAGCGCCTGCTCACCCGTGTCCGGCTGGGCGATATACAGGTTGTCGATGTCGCAGCCGCAGCGCGCGGCGTACGACGGGTCGAGGGCATGCTCCATATCGATATAAGCGCACAGCCCGCCCCGCTTTTGGGCCTCGGCCACAATGTGCTGGCAGATGGTCGTCTTGCCGGCAGATTCCGGGCCATAGATTTCCGCCACGCGCCCGCGCGGCACGCCGCCGATGCCCAGCGCAATGTCCAGCGCCAGCGAGCCCGTCGGAATGGCGTCAATCGCCAGGTGCGTCGCTTCGCCCAGCCGCATCAGCGCGCCATCGCC
>JAYTFQ010000405.1:0-1803 GCA_043734225.1 Anaerolineales bacterium
CGCCCCCCTGTCTGATAACTCTGTTCTGTGGCGCGCGCGCCGATTTCGTGGCACACTCTGCGCCAGGGAATAAACCTTCGGGAGCACATGGTGATGATCGACACGGTGATTGAAGAGCTGAAGGCAGAGATTGACCGCAGCACGCTGCAGGTGATCGCCGTGCCGGATCCCACAGCGCGCTACCTGCTGCCGCTGGACATCCTGACCGAGGTGATCAAGTATCTGCTGGGCGAGTTCTTGATTGGCCTGCTGGGCTTCGAGGCCATGTCGCTCGTCGGAGCGCGGCTGCACGCGGCCGGCCAGATGGCGCGCGATTGGGTGGCCAACCGCCAGCCGCCGCCGCCCTCCGAGCAGGCCGTGCTGGACGCGGCGCTGGAAGAGGCTTACCAGGCGGCGCGCGCCCACGCCCACACCGAGGCGCAATTGCGGGCGGCCTCGGGGCGGGTGGAAGCGCTGCTGAAGCAAGCGGGCGTCGGACCGAGCGAGACGCAGGACGTGCTCGATAGCCTGAACCGGGTGCTGGCCAAGTCATGGACGAAATAGAAGACCCCAACCGGCACCAGTTGGCCTGCGCCGCGCGGCTGCTGATGGCCTCGCACCCGCTGGCCGGCGCGTATGCCGCCCAGGCGCTGGAGGAGGGCCCGCCCGCCGCGCCAGGCTGGTACCGGCGGCGCAGCCCGCTGGGCGGCGACGACACTTACACTTTTATCGGCGAGCCGGGCCAGGGCGGCGAAACGCGCTTCAGCCCCCCGCCCGGCGTGCCGGTGGCCGAGGATCGCCCCTACCGGCCCCTGGCGCAGACGGAGATCTGGCGCATTGCCCGCGCGCTGGCCGCGCAGCTCAACCAGGCCGAGCTGCTGGAGCGCATCGAGGTGGCGGCCGTGACCAGCGGCGACGAGGCCAAGGCCTTTAACAACGCTTACATTGGCTCGCTGGCGGAGGAGCAGGCCCGGCTGGGCCAGGCCTGGCTGGCCTGGGCGCCCCGGACGGTGGTGAATGACTATCTGCAATTTGCCATCCCGGGCCTGACCGCCGCGGCGACCCTGGGCGGCTTGCTGAGCACCCTGGCCATGACCGTGTGCGCCCAGGCCGGCCTGGAACGGCGCGCGCCGGTGGTGCGGGCGGCGCTGGCCGCCCACTACGCCGACATGGTCTATCGCCTGCTGCGGCTGCGGCGCGGCCTGAACGTGACCGGCTACTACCAGCTTTCCTATCTGGCGGAGCTGTATGGCTACACGGTGGCCACGATTGCGGCCGGTGTGCTGCCGGGGCTGGCAGCCGAACACCAGGACGCCTTCCAGCGGCTGCTGCTGAACAATGAGGAGCGCGCCGCCGAGCAACTGGCCGCGCTGTCGCACGCGCTGCCGGCCCGCTACTCGACCGTGGGTGTGTTGATGTACCTGACCCGTGCCGGCCAGGCCACCGGCCAGACGCTGGCCGAGGCCGTGGAAGCGCACAAGCTGCACCCGGCGCTGGCGGCGGTGTTCAGCGCCGAGGCCGGCCGGTTTTCGGTGAGCGTTTCCGAGGCCGGGCTGATTGAGCCGGTGCTGGCGCCGGGCGAGACGTTGGACGACGTGCAGCAGCGCGTGCAGGCGCGCTATCTCGCGGAAACGCGCGACCGGCCGGGGGCTGATTTGAATGCGCTGCTGGAGGGCGAGTTCAACCCGCTGCCCGAGCGCCTGGGCCAGATGCTGAACGCCACGGACCGGGCCGCCCGCCGGCGCGCCATCCGCGGCTGGACGTGGCCGTAGAGAATCACTGAAAGACCGTAACGACGCGGCCGAAGGCGCGGACACTTCGCTG
>JAYTFQ010000406.1:0-4005 GCA_043734225.1 Anaerolineales bacterium
GGCGTTAACTGGGCGACCAATCGCCGCTATGTGCGGCCGTTGGGATGAGCGGGCGCGGCATCAGCCGAGCCAACCAGGGTGGCACCGCGGGAATTCAACTCCCGTCCCTCGTTTGGGACGGGAGTTTTTTTATTTGGAGGGCAAGCATGATCGAACAAATCGAGCAGATTGAGACCTCAGCCCTGGCAACGCTGGGCGCCGCGGCCGACAGCGCCGGCCTGGAAGCCTGGCGCGTGGCGCACCTGGGGCGCAACTCGCCGCTGATGACGGCCCTGGGCGACCTGGGCAAGCTGCCCAAGGAGGAGCGCCCGGCCATGGGCCAGCGCGGCAACCAGACCAAGCGCGCGCTGGAAGACGCTTACACCGCGCGGGCGGAAGCGCTGCGCCAGTCCGAAATGGAAAATAACCTGCGGGCCGGGGCGCTGGATGTGAGCCTGCCTGGCCGGCCGCTCAAGCGCGGGCGGCTGCACCCGGCCGTGCAGGGCCTGCGCGAAATTTACAGCGTCTTCGCCGATATGGGCTTCCAAATTTATCGCAGCCGCGAAGTGGAGAACGACGAATACAACTTCGGCCTGCTCAACATGCCGCCCTATCATCCGGCGCGCGATCTGTGGGACACGTTCTATACCACCCAGCCCAACGTCATCCTGCGCACCCACACCTCGCCCGGGCAAATCCATGCCATGCGCCAGTTCGCGCCCGAGCCCATCCGCGTCATCCTGCCGGGCATGTGCTATCGCTACGAGCAGATCACGGCTCGCTCCGACATTCAGTTCTACCAGGTGGAAGGCCTGGCCGTCGGCCGGCACATTACCTTCAGCGACCTGAAAGGGACGCTCAGCGACTTCGCCCGGCGCATGTTTGGCCAGACGGTGCGCACGCGCTTCCGGGCCGACCACTTCCCCTTCACCGAGCCTTCAGCCGAGATGGATGTGGAGTGCTTCGTGTGCGGCGGGCAGGGCTGCGTGGTGTGCAAACAGACCGGCTGGCTGGAGATCCTGGGCTGCGGCATGGTGCACCCAACTGTGCTCTCCAACGGCGGCTACGACCCGGAGGTGTTCTCCGGCTTTGCCTTTGGCATGGGCCCGCAGCGCATCGTCATGCTCAAGCACCGCATCGAGGATATCCGCTACTTTTTCCAGAATGATAGGCGGTTCTTGGAACAATTCTAATGGTGCGTGGTGCGTGGTGCGTGGTTCGTCTCAAACAACTGACCACACACCACGCACTACGGCTGGGGAGATAAGAATGAAAGTTCCGCTAAGCTGGCTGCGCGACTTCGTCGAAATTACCCTCACCCCGGAAGAGCTGGCCTATAAGCTGACCTTCGCCGGGCTGGAGGTGGAAGATATTGAATACGTCGGCCTGGCGCCGAGCGACGGCCGCATTCACGGCTTGCCGCCCAAGCCCGGCAAGACCACAGGCCCGGCTGCCAAAGGCCTGGCCTGGGATCCGGCCAAGATCGTGGTAGCGGCAATCCTGGAGGTCGGCCCGCACCCGAACGCCGACCGGCTGACCCTGCTGCGGCTGGACGACGGCTCGGGCAAGGAGCAGACGGTGCTGACCGGCGCGCCCAACCTGTTTGAATACAAGGGCCAGGGGCCGCTGGCCAAGCCGATCAAGGCGGCTTACGCGCGCGAGGGCAGCGTGCTCTACGACGGCCACAAGCCCGGCCAGGAGCTGATGACCCTCAAGCGCGCCAAGATTCGCGGGGTGGAGTCGTATTCGATGGTGTGCTCGGAGAAAGAGTTGGGCATCTCCGAGGAGCACGAGGGCATCATCCTGCTGCCGAATGACGCCCCGGTGGGCATGCCGCTAGCGGAGTACATGGGCGACGTGGTTTTCAACGTCAAGATCAACCCGAACATGGCGCGCGACGCCAACATCCTGGGCCTGGCGCGCGAGATCGCCGCTCTCACCGGCCAGTCGCTGCGCCAGCCGGATTACAGCTTCCCGGCCGAAGGCCCGGCCATCGCTGGCCAACTGGAGATCGAGATCCGCAACCCAGAGATCAACCCGCGTTTCACGGCGGCGCTCATCAAAGGCGTGACCATCGGCCCGAGCCCGTATGGGGTGCAGCGCCGGCTGCGGCTGGCCGGCCAGCGGCCGATCAACAACGTCGTGGATGCCACCAACTACGTCATGCTGGAGATTGGCCAGCCGCTGCATGCCTTCGACTATGACGCGCTGGCGGCGCGGGCCGGCGGGGCCACGCCCACGCTCATCACCCGGCTGGCCGCGCCGGGCGAGACGCTGAAAACGCTGGATGGGGTCGAGCGCAAGCTGGACGATTTCACTATTCTGGTGTGCGACCGGCAAGGCGGGCTGTCATTGGGCGGGGTGATGGGCGGGTCTGAATCCGAGGTGAGCGCTAAGACCACCAACGTCCTGCTGGAGGGCGCGGCCTGGGAGTTCATCAACATCCGGCGGACGGTCAAGGCGCAGAACCTGCCGTCGGAGGCTGCTTACCGCTTCTCGCGCGGTGTGCACCCGGCCATGACCGAGCGCGGCGTCCGGCGCGCCATCGCCGCCATGCGCCAATGGGCGGGCGGCGTTATCGCCGCCGGCCTGGTGGACGCTTACCCGCGCCCGGCGCCGGAGGTGGTGGTGGACCTGCCCGAGGCGGAAATCGAGCGCATCCTGGGGCTGAGCCTGCCGGTGGCGGAAATCAAGCGGATATTGGAAGCGCTGGAGTTCAAGGTGGAATGGAAGTTAGAGGCTGGAGGCTCGAAGTTGGAGGCCAACCCTCCAGCCTCCAGCGTCCAGGCTCCAATCTCCATCCGCGTCACTGCCCCCGATCACCGTCTGGACATCGGCACGGGCGTGCTGGGGCGCGCGGACGTGATCGAGGAGATTGCTCGTATCTACGGCTATGAGCGCATCCCCGAGAGCCAGATTTCAGACAGCCTGCCGCCACAGCGCGGCAACCCGGCGCTGGAGCTGGAAGAGCGCGTGCGTGATTTGCTGGTGGCGAGCGGGGCCGGGCTGCAGGAAGTGGTGACCTATTCGCTGACCGCACCGCAGCGCGAGCGGCGGCTGCTGCCGCCGGACACCGCGGCCGATGACCGGCCCTACATCACGCTGGCCAACCCGATTGTCAGCGACCGGGTGGTGCTGCGGCATTCGCTGCTGGCCAGCCTGCTGGACGTGGCCGCGCTCAACATCCGCCACCATGACCGGCTGGCGCTGTTCGAGATTGGCACGGTGTACTTCCAGGGCGAACAGGAAAACGGGCTGCCCGATGAGCAGCGCCGCCTGGGCCTCTTGCTGACCGGCCCGCGCGAGCCGTTGGGCTGGGCCGGGGCGGACCGCAGCCTGATGGATTTGTTTGACCTGAAGGGTGTGCTCGAGTCGCTGGCAGCCGGGCTGCCGTTGGCCGATGTCAGCTACGAGCCGCCAGCGCCGGGCGAGCACCATCCCAGCTTCACCCCCGGCCGCGTGGCGAGGCTGCGGCTGAAGGGCCAGCAGGCCGGCTGGCTGGGCGAGGTGCATCCGCGGGTGCGCGAACAGTTCGATCTGCCCGACCAGCCGCTGCTGGCGGCTGACCTGGACCTGGCGCTGCTGCTGGCGCAGGTAGAAGAGCGCTTCCGGGTGGCCGCCGTGCCGGAATATCCGCCGGTGAAAGAAGATCTGGCGGTGATCGTGGATCAGGCCGTGCCGGCGGCCAGCGTGCAGGCGGCCATCGAGGCGGCCGGCGGGCCGCTGCTGGCGGGCGCCACGCTGTTTGATGTTTATCGCGGGGCGCAGTTGGGCGCGGGCAAGAAGAGCCTGGCCTACCGGCTGACGTATCAGGCGCCCGACCGCACCCTGACCGACAATAACGTGGCCAAGCTGCGGGCGAAGATCATCAAGCAATTGCAGGACCAACTGGGCGCGACGCTGCGCAGCTAAGAAAATCAGCCCGAAAACAAAACCGCGCAGGGGCGTCCGATTGGACGCCCCTGCGCGGTTTTGTTTTCGGGCTCGAGTTAAGAAGCGGGTGTGTGCGGATGCAGCAAAGCCGCG
>JAYTFQ010000407.1:0-3605 GCA_043734225.1 Anaerolineales bacterium
CTTGCGATATGAAATGCGGATGGAGTAGTCGAACAGCCGGCTCAGGAACGGGCTGGCGGTCATATACGAGTACTTGTCGATGGCGGTCGCCAGCACCGCCCCCGGCTCGTTCTGAAAGTACTCCGGGTAATCAGTGCCGCCGCCAAAGAAGCTGATGCGAACCGGCGCGCGCGAAATGATCATCCGGCGCCTTAGACGTTGGAATAAACAGAGTTGCGCAAGATGCTGAAGCCCGTGATCAGCTCGCGGATGCCGCGCGCCAGCGGCCACTCGGGCCGAAAGCCCGCCGCCGCGATGCGCGCGTTGGAAACCACGTAGTCGCGCTTGTCGGGGTCTTCGCCGATCGGCGCTTCCAGATACACAAACTGCGGCAGTTGCTCCTGGATGGCGGCGCACAGCTCCAGCTTAGAAAGGTTGGCGTCGTCCAGCCCCACGTTGTACGGCCGGCCGCGCATGGCCTCAAAATGCTCCAGCCCGTGCAGGAACACACGCGCCACATCGCGAATGTGGATGTAGTTGCGCTTGAAATGGCCTTCAAACACCACCACCGCCCGGTCGGTCACCGCCCGGTACACAAAATCGTTCACCAGCAGGTCCAGCCGCATGCGCGGCGACAGCCCAAACACGGTCGCTAGCCGGAAGGTCAGGCTGTTTTCCCGCGCCAGCACCGCCTGCTCCGCCGCCACCTTGGTCACGCCATACAGCGAGATCGGCCGCAGCGGCGACTCTTCAGTGCATTCCTGGTCTTTCTCGCCAATGCCATAGCCGCTGTTGGTGGTCGGAAAGATCACCCGCTGCGCCGGGCTGGCCAGCCGGCAGATCAGCGCCACCGCGTCAGCGTTGGTTGTTTGGGCCGCCATCTGGTCCCGGTCGCACATCGGGGCGCCCACCAGCGCCGCCAGCGGAATGATCACGTCGGCCGCGCGCACCAGCCGCCCCACCACCGCCTCGTCCCGGCAATCGCCGCGCACAAACTCAAAATCGGCGTAGGCGCAGCAGTCCATCAGGCTGTTTTGTCGAAACAGCAAGTTGTCCAGCACGGTCACATGATGGCCTTGCGCCAGCAAGGCCGGGGTCAGGATCGACCCCAGATAGCCGGCGCCGCCAGTTACCAGTATTCTCATCGGCTCAATCGACTCTTTCGGTTAATTTCAGGTTTGTGTGGGTTGATCTTATCATAATCAATACGCCCCCTGCCCCTTCATCACCACCCACACCGTCTTCCACAAGATGCGCAAGTCCAGCCACAGCGAATAATTGCGAATATAGTACAGATCGAACTGGGTGTTCAGGTGCATCGGCAGGTCGCTGCGCCCGCTCACCTGCCACCAGCCAGTGATGCCTGGCGGCACCGCCAGCCGCTGCCGCTGCCAACTGTCATAGCGCTCCACCAAAAACTGCATCTCGGGCCGCGGGCCCACCAGGCTCATGTCGCCGCAGATCACGTTGAACAGTTGCGGCAGCTCGTCCAGGCTGGTCCGCCGCAGCAGGTGCCCCACCCGCGTCACCCGGCTGTCGTTCGGCCACTTGTAGATCGGATGCCCTGTCTTGTCGAACCCGAGCTGCGGCCCGCGCGCCTCGGCGTCCAGGCACATCGTGCGGAACTTGTACATCCAAAACAACTGCCCGTTCTCGCCCACCCGCTGCTGCTTGAAGATCACCGCGCCCGGGCTGTCCAGCCGGATGGCCAGCGCGATTAGCAGCATCGCCGGCCAGCCCACCAGCAGCACCAAGGCCGTGGTCAGCACGTCGAAGGTGCGCTTCACCATCCAGGCAATGCCGCTGATGCGCGGCTCGCGCAGCCCAATCAGCGGGATGCCACCCAGCGATTCAACCGAGGACTGCACCACCACCAGCCGCAGATAGTCGGGCACCAGCCGCAGGCGCACCGGCAGGGTCAGCAGCGCGTACACCAGCGTCTCCACTGCCAGGTAGCGCGAGGCCGGCAGCGCCACAATCACCTCGTCCACCCGCTGCGTCCGCACCAGCTCCGGCGCGTCGGCCAGGTTGCCCAGCAGCTTCAAACCCTGCGGCAGGGCGCCCGTCTCGTCGTCGATGCAGCCGACAATCATCACCGACCCGCCCAGCCGCGTTTGAATCTCGTGCGCCACCCGCGCCGCCACCTCACCCGTGCCCACCAGCAGCACCCGGCTCAGTGACCGGCCGCGCTGCCGCAGCAGCCGCAGCCCCAAACCGATGGCCAACCGCGCGCCCGACAGCAGCGCCAGTTGAATGACAAAGAAATACAGCACCAGCAGGCGCGGCACGTCGCGATAGCTGAAATACAGCACGCCCGCGAACACAAACATGCCTGCCACCAGCGCCCGCGCCAGGCTGCCGGCATCGCCCACCGGCCGCGTGTCGCGGCGCAGGTCGTAAACCGACAACGCCAGAAACGCCAGCGGATAAACCACGCCCACGATCACATAAATCGCCGGGTTGAGCAGCGTCACCGGCGTGTCAATCGGCGCGCCGAGTGGCAGCAGCCGCCGAGCATAGTCGGCCAGCAGCAGCGCCAGCAGCGTGCCGAGAAAGTCGGCCGCTGCCAGATAGACGATAAGCCGCCTCAACCGGGCAAACATGCCCTAGATTATAGTTTGAGGACGGTTAAGACGCCAGTCGGGGCGAAGCATCCGCCAAGACGTCCAGGGGTGTCGATCGAGCCGGATGCTTCGCCCCTACTTCAGTACCAGCCGCCCGGTGCCCAGCCGCACCGTCACTGTGCAGCGCCGGGCAGCCACCGCGTACAGTGGGGTGCCAATCTCGCGCGGCGCCAGTTGAATAAAGCGCCGTTCATCCCGCGTCACCTCGGCCAATGCGCCCGTCTGCAGCACCACTTTAACCCCCAGCCCATCCGGCACATGGATCGTCAGGTCGCCAAACATCAGCCGCAGCTCCAGGTCAGCGCCTCCGGCCACCGGCAGGCTCAGGTCCACGTCGCCAAAGGTAGACCCCGCGCGCACCGCCCGCGGGGTCAGCGCCGTCAGGTCCAGCTCCAGGTTGCCGGTGCTGGCGCTCACGTCCAGGTGCCAGGGCAGGTCACCGGCCAGCGCCGCGCGCCAGCGCCCGCGGCCCAGGGTAGGCAGCCCCCACAGCGCCTCCAGCCGCACGGCCGTGTGCTCGCCACGCACCGTCACCTTTGGCCGCACCGCTCGCGGCAGCTCGCCCGTGATCAGGTCTGCTGCCGTTGAACTGCCGCCTTCCAGCCGCACGTCGGCTGTCCCGCCATTCAGCGCCAGGTCGGCGCCCTGGGCCCCGCCGCGCGCCACCTCGAACGGCGCCAGTTCCGTCAGCCACAGCCGGTCGCCCAGCAGCAGCCACGCCAGCCCCAGCCCCATCAGCCCGGCCGGCCAGGCCACGGCCGCCACGCGGCTCGCGTCGGGCGGCAGCAAGCCCAGGTTCAGCGCCAAAATCAGGCCGCCCAGCGCCACCAGCGCCGCCGCCAGCAGCAGGCGCGCGCGCGCCTGCCCGTCGGGCCGCTCCGCCGGCGCGGACGGCACGGCGGCAACCGGCGCAGCTTCTTCGCTCTCAATCATCGGGGTGCTCATGCAGCCGTATTATAACGTCGCCCGGACTGTCATCCGCCAAGCTCAGGCACAATGCCG
>JAYTFQ010000408.1:0-4036 GCA_043734225.1 Anaerolineales bacterium
GCTCCGGGGTTTAGGGGCTTGCGCCAGGTCAACATAAGCAGCTCTCGAAAAAGGCCAGAATCCTGCGGCGAAACGTATAGAACAAAGATGTGGGTAACGTTAAGGCGCTTCGCTCCGGGGACCTGCGGCCGTGATTTTGCTAGGCGAAATCAGGGAAGGGGGCCTTTTGGCCAGCGTGATGCCGCAGAACGTACTGGTCTGTCCGTAGCGGCTCCGTTCAGTTGCCAGGAAATATAAAAAAACGAGGCAGTGAGCCAGTCGATGGAAGTGACTGGCTGGCGACTCGTTTTTTCGAAACGCTCCTATACTTAATGCCATGTCTATCACACCCGGTCAAACCATCGGCCAATACATCATCCAGGCTAAACTCGGCGAGGGGGGCATGGGCGCGGTCTATAAGGCCGACCAACCGGCCATCCACCGCTCGGTGGCGCTGAAGGTGTTATCGGCCACCGTGGCCGGCGACCCAGACGCGCTCGACCGCTTTAAGCGCGAGGTCGATATCATCGCCGAACTGGAGCACCCGTACATCCTGCCGGTGTACGACTTCGGCCAGGTGGACGACAACCCGTATATTGTTATGCGCTACATGGGCGGCGGCAGCCTGTATGGGCAACTGCGCGAGCGGAGCATGTCGCAGGAACAACTGCTGCGCGTGCTGCGCCAGGTGGCCGAGGCGCTGGACTACGCCCACGCCCGCGACGTGATCCACCGCGACCTGAAGCCGGCCAACGTGTTGCTGGACGATTCCGGCAATGCCTGTCTGGCCGACTTCGGGTTGGCCAAGACCATGGCCGGCTCGCGTGATCTGACCGCGACCGGCAGCATTATGGGCACACCAGCGTATATGTCGCCCGAGCAGGCGCGCGGCGACAAATTGGACGCGCGCAGCGACATCTACTCGTTTGCCGTGGTGGTGTACGAGGCACTGTCGGGGCAGCTGCCATTCCAGGCCAAGACCTCGATGGAGTACATTCAAAAGCACCTGACTGAAGCGCCGCCGTCTATCGTTAGCGTGGCGCCGCGGCTGCCACCGGCGGTGGGCGACGTGCTGCGGCGCGGCATGTCCAAGGACCGGTCGCAGCGGCCGGCGCAAGCCACCCAGTTGATCAGCCAATTGGAAACGGCGCTGGCCGGCCGCGCGGCCGGCCCGGCTGAAGCTTCCGCGCCTGGCCACACCCCAGGCCGCACCGTGGCGGGCGCGCCGCACACCCAAACCGTGGCCGCGCAAGCCGGGCTGGGCCAGGCAGCCGGGGCCGCCAACCTTGCCAGCCGAGCGGGCGCGGCGGCGCCGCCCACCCGACGCAATATGACGGTGTGGATCGCCCTGGCCGTCGTGGCGCTGGGCGTTGGGGTGCTGGTGGTGGTGCTGGCCGGAGCGGGCGTGTTTGCGCTCAGCGGCCTGCTGGGCGGCCCCAAGGTCGCCACGTATCCGGTGGGCGACTCGCCGCGCGCCCTGGCCTTCGACGGCAAATCCGTGTGGGTGATGAACGCGCTGGGCGGCACTCTGAGCGACCTGGCTGCCACCGGCTGCGGGGGCAGCCCAGACGCGTGCGGCCAGCCCCGGCACACCATCAAGGTGGACCAACTGCCCACGGCGATGACCTTTTCGGCGGACGGCAAGATCCTGTGGGTGGCTGTCGGCCTCAACAGCACGCTGGTGCAATTCAACCCGGCCACCCGCCAGCAGACCAACACCTTCCATCTGCCCAACGTGCCAACGGCCATGCTGCGCGTGGGCGATGACCTTTGGATCGCCAACCAGTTCACCGGCACCGTCACGCACGTGGGGGCAGATGGCTCAATCCTGGGCGACTTTCCGGCTGGCAGCAAACCCGTGGCGCTGGCCTTTGATGGGGCGCGTTTGTGGGTGGCCAACCAAGAGGCGGCCGTCCTCACGCAGATCGATCCAGACAGCGGCGCCATCCTGAACACCTTCACACCGGGCGGCCAGCCAGCCGCTTTGGCCTTTGACGGCGCGCACATCTGGGCGGCACTGGCCGACAAGAACGAAGTGGCCGAGATTGACCCGGCCAGCGGCAAGGTGCTGGCGCGGGTGGCGGTGGGCGGCCGGCCGGTGAGCCTGCTGTTCGACGGCGCCACGCTTTGGTCGGCGAACCAGGTTGGAGAGAGCGTGACGCGCATTGACGTGACGAAGGCCAGCAAGCTGACTAGTATCGCCGTGCCGGGCGGGCCGTATGCGCTGGCCTGGGCGCCGTGCGGCCCAGGCTGCGCCGATCTGTGGGTGGCGGGCGAAGCCGACAATACCGTCAGCCGGATAAGAGTGGCGGGCAAGTGAGCCAGGCGACCGTGTCCGGCGGACCAACGGCCACGCCCAATTACCCGGTGATCCCCGGCTGCCGCCTGATCAGCATCGCGGGCCAGGGCGGCATGGGCACAGTCTATCGGGCGGAGCAGGCCTCGCCGCGGCGCATTGTGGCGGTGAAGGTGCTCAGCCAGACTGCGGCCAGCCCCGACAAACTGGCGGCCTTCCATCGCGAAGCCGAAACCATTGCCCGGCTGGAGCATCCAGGCATCCTGCCGGTGTACGGGTTTGGCGAGTCCGAGGGCCGGCCTTACCTGGTGCTGCGCTATCTGGGCGGCGGCAGCGTGGCCGCGCTCATCCGCAAGGGACCGATCGAGGTGGCCGCAGCTGCGCGCTGGGTGCGCAGCGTGGCCGGCGCGCTGGAATTTGCCCACGCGCACGGGCTGGTGCACCGCGACGTGAAGCCCAGCAATATGCTGTTGGACGAGGCCGGCAATGCCTATCTGACCGACTTCGGCATTGCGGCGGCCCTTGAGGCGGTTGGCGGCTTCGCCTCGAGCGGGAGCCAGGCGGCGATTGGCAGCGCGGCGTATATGTCACCGGAACAGGGCAGCGGCCAACCGACCGACCGGCGCTCCGATTTGTATTCGCTGGCCGTCAGCCTGTACGAGTTGGTGACCGGCCAGCCGCCATACACTGCCGAGACGCCGCTGGGTGTCATCGTGCGGCACATCAACGACCCCATTCCATCGGCGCGCAGCGTCAACTCAAAGGTGCCGGCGGCGGTGGATGCACTCATCCAGCGCGGGATGGCGAAGAACCCGGCTGGCCGGCCGCAAACAGCGGCCGAGTTCGCGCGGCTGCTGGACCAGGCGTTGGCCGCGCCCGACGTGGCGCCGGCAGTGAACGAGGCCGAACCCCCGCCCACACTGCTGGCCGATCAGCCGGTGGCGGCGGCAGCCCGGAGCGGCCCCAGCCGGCTGCTGTGGGTGGGGATCGGGCTCGTCGCGGTGTGCCTGCTGGGCGCGCTAGGGCTGGGCGGCGGCGGGGCCCTGTTCGCGATTTTGGCTGCGCCGCGCGCATCGACGACGCCGGTGGCCACCATTACCCCGATCGTCGAGCCGACGCTGACCCTGGCGCCGACGCAAGTAGGCCAATTGCTAGCGGTGGATTTCGCCGCAGGCAGAGGCGGCTTTGGCTTGCGGGCGGCGGATGACAGCGGCGGCATCGACTATGCCCAGGACCGGCTGCGGTTCTCGGTGCTGCAAAGCGGCGCGGAGTTTTATTCCACATCCGGCCGGGTGCAGGCCCAGGACGTCAGCGTGGAAGTCGATGTGCAGCAGACAGCCGGTCCGGGGCAGAGTGAATTTGGCGCGATCTGCCGCTGGCAAGACGGCGACAATTTCACCGCTTTCGCCATCAGCGGCGGCGGGCAATACAAAATCTGGCAACGGACGAACGGGGCAACCCTGCGCTTGATTGATTGGACGGATGCGACCGCGCTGGCCAAGTCTGTCGGGGCCGCGCACCGGTTGACCATCACATGCGCAGGCACGAAATTGAGCCTGGCCGTGGATGGCGCCATGCTGGGTGAGACCGAGGATCCCAATCCGGTGCCAGGCGACGTGGCCGTATTTGCCGGGCTGCGCGCGGCAGGATCGCTGGTGGTGGATTTTACGAAGGTAAGCGCCGGCCGGCCGTGACGGAACAAAAATGCGGCGCGCTCGACCTCGAATAAGCGCGCCAATAAGCTGGAGCAAGCGAACAAGG
>JAYTFQ010000409.1:0-12126 GCA_043734225.1 Anaerolineales bacterium
CAGCAAACCAAGCAGCAAGATCCGACGCGGCGAGCGCGAGAAATCGCTGTGGTAGCGGCCAACGTACAGCGCCAACAAGATGCCGCTGATGAGCGTCAACAGCACGCCGCTGGTCGGCTGGCGCCAGCTCGGTTTGGGTTGGAGCAGGCCCAGCGCCCGGAGCGCCTCCAGGTCCGCGGCGGTCACCACCTGGCCGCGCACCACCACCGCCTGCCCGCGCACAATTTGCCGATAGACCGGGGTGACGGCGTCGCTGGCGGTTAGGCGCGCGGACTGGGTGGCGGCTTCGTTGAAAAAACTGTTGGGCGCAATCAAATCCGCCACCAGGGCGGTGACAATGCTCGCCTGGACCTCCGACAGGTTGACGCTGACGCGCGCCGGCACCGACCGCCGCACCTCGTTTACCTGATCGTTGCGCACCTGGCTGCGCATCAATTGCTCGAGCACGGTCAGCGCCTCGCCCTGGACGTTGGTCCAGGCCGCGCCATTAAAGGCCAATATCTGGCGCGCATCGTCTGCCTGAACCGTCAGGCTTTGAATAGCCAGCAAATCGGCTTGCTGCTGCTCGCGCACGGCGAAGGTGTCGGCGCGGACGCTGTTGATGTAGTCGAGAACGTCACGCAGCAGCAGCACCTGCTGGCGGGCCACGCGCGCATCGGGCGGATCGTAGACATCCGGCACCGCGGCCGCGGCCACAGTGCGGGCGCGCTCGGTGAGCACGTCACTGGCATAAGTGATGGGCGCGGGGGCCAGAATATCGCTGGTGGCGGATTCGCCGATGGACAGATTGACGCCAGCGCCGGGTGCAAGGGGCAGCGCCACGATCACCGCGCTGGCCACCCAAAAGCCCAGCGCAATCGTGGCAGTCAGCGTTCGGCGGCCGTATTCGCGCCGCACGCGCTCAAAGATGGGCGCGGAAGAAAGGTGCATCAAGCTCCGCGATCGGTTTGTGTGAATGCCGGCCGCCGCACACCCGGCGGGCAGCGGCGGGTTGAATGTCAGCCGGCCAACAGCTCGCGCACAACTTCATTGACCAGGCGGCCATCGGCCAGGCCTTTTGTCCGCGGCGTCAGCAATTTCATCACCGCGCCGATCTGTTTAAGATCAGCAGCCCCGGCCTCGGCGATAGCTGCCTGGGCCAACGCGCGAACCTCGTCCCGGCTGAGCTGCTTGGGCAAGTAAGCTTCAATCACGGTCAACTCGACTTCGTTGGCGGCCACCAGGTCCGCCCGGCCCGCCTTGGCGGCGTCGGCGATTGACTCGCGGTGCGCCTTGGCTTCCTTTTGGACCACCGCCACCGCCTCGGTCTCATCGATATCCACTTGGTCCAGATCGGCCAATTGATGCGCGCTCAACTCGACGCCCTTTCCCATAGCCGCGGCGGCCACCATGCGCTTTTCCAACTGCGCCTGGCGCAGACCGGCCAGAATCTGGCGCAGGGTTGTTTTGCGCATGTCATCGCCGGAGCGCATGGCGTCTTTCAAATCCCGATTCAGCTGATCTTTAAGTGTCATAATCCATTATCCAGGCGGCCAACGCATGGCCCGGCCGCCCAACAGGTGTATATGCAAGTGGCCTACGGTCTGGCCGCCATCAGGGCCGGTGTTGACGACCAGCCGGTAGCCGCCAGTCAGATGCTCCTGGCGGGCGACTTGCGCCGCGGCCAGGTGCAAGGCCCCAATCAGTTCACCCGCGTCGGAATCAGCTTCGGCCATCGAGATGATATGCTGGACGGGCATTAGCAGCACATGCGTTGGCGCCGCGGGGTTGATGTCCCGAATGGCGACCACCCGCTCATCTCGATACACGACGGTGGCGGGTATTTCGCCGGCGATAACTTTACAGAACAAGCAGCCAGTGGCCATCGTTTCCCCGCTTGAGTCGCGCGCGTCAGGGTTGGCGCGCGATCAGGTTGTCGAAGTGGATCTGCACGCCGCCTTCGTCATACGTGCCGGCCAGCAGGCCAATGTCTCCATGTTTCAGCTCGTCATCGGTGAAGTCGCCCACGGGCGTGCCGTTCACGGTCAGCGTCAGATGCGTGCCGCTGCAGGTGGCGCTGATCTCGTTTGTCGCGTCCTGCGCCGGCTTGATGGCGCTGGTCGGCTGGGGGCTGCCTTGCGACGGGCTGAGAATCTTGCGCACGTCCTTGGAGACTTTGCCCAGGGCGTAATAGCCATCGGTGCTGATGACAAAGAAATAAAAGCTGCTTTTACCATCGCCGCCGCGCTGATAGCGGCACATGACGCCGAATTCATTGTTGACCGGCCCGACGCTGTATTGCGCCTGAACCGTCACCGCCGCATCTGTCAGGTCCAACCCCGGCTGCGCCCACACATCCACGGATGGCTGCGCGACCGAGATCAAATACTGGCCGTTGTCATAATTGGTCGTGACATCCGCCCCAGTTTTTTTGTCCCAACCGCTATTGGGGTTAGAAAAATCATCTTGAAACAGAACACCCGTTGGCGGGAGCGTGCCTGACGACCGGGCCGGGCCGCAGCCGGCCGCCAAAACCAGGCCGAAGCCACACAACCAAGTAAACCAGCGGCTGCCGCGCATCATGTTTCATTTTATCATGGCGACCCAGGCGCCGACGTCCCAAGCGCCTTGAGGGCCAGGCCGCCATACAGCCCATCGGGGTCGAGGGCCAGCGCATGTTTGAAGGCTGTTTCGGCTTCTGGGGCGCGCTTCTGATCCTGATATAGGACACCCAAGTGATAGTACACGCTGGCGCTGTCGCCGGCCAGGGTCAGCGCTTGCAGCAGCGCCTTTTCACCATTGGCCAAATCCCCGGTCAGCACCAGGGCGAAGCCCAGCACATCCGCCGCGGGTCCGCTCTTCGGCGCCAGCTCGGCGGCGCGCCGGGCCGCCAGCAGGCCCAGCTCAGGCATGTGATAGTCGTTGTCCACATAGAATTTGGCTAACAGCAGCCACCATTGCGGGTTCTGGTCGTCGGCCTTAACGGCCTGGCTGAGCCACAGCTCACCGTTGGGCAGGTCACCCATGCTGGCATACGCGCCGCCGATCTCGGCCGCAATGGCCGGATTTTGTGGATCCAGCTTCTGTGCCGCCAGCAGGTATGGCAGCGCGGTGTTCGAGTCGCCCGCCCGCCGCCAGTGCAGGCCCAGCAGATATTGGACCAGAGGTGACCGCGGCGCCAGCTTGGCGGCGGTCTGGTAATCGGTCAACCCATCCTGGTTCTGCCGGTCTTTTGCCAATCCCAGATAAGCAAAGGCATCGCTGTACTGCGGATTGAGCGTCACGGCGTGATTGAGAGCTTCTTCAGCCAGGCGCCATTCCGTGAGTTGGATCAGGGCATAACCGACTTTGCCAAACAGCGCGGCCTGGTCGCCGCTGGCCTGCCCGGCCTGGATGGCGGCCAACACCACATGCGTGGCCGGCGCCAGGCTGGGTGAAACCCCGGCCGCCAAGGCTAGCCGGGCCGGCGCAGCGGTCGGGTCGGTGGCGGCGGTGAGCAAGGCCAGGCGGTAATACACGGCCGCATCGGTCGGGCGCAACTGGACCAACTGATTGAGGACGTTGACCGCATCCGCATAGCGGCCGGCGGCCTCATATTGATTGGCCAGGCGTGCCAGCAGCCCGTCATTTTTGGAGTCGCTGGCCAGGGCGGCTTCCCACTGCGTCACCGCCGAGGCGGCATCGCCCTTGCCAAGATAGGCATCGCCCAGCGCGATGCGGCGCGCGGTGGTCCAGCCGTCGAGCGTGGCGGCGCGGAACAATTGGCGGATGGCATTGTCGAAATGGCCGGCGGAAATTTCGGCCAGGCCAGCCCGGTTGGCGGCGTAGCCCGAATAGGGCAGGCGGGCGGCGGCATCAACCAGGGCCGTGGCGGCCGTGGCATAGTTTTTGCCGGCCGTGGCGGTTTGGGCGGTTTGATAGTCGCGAGGGATAGCCAGCACACCCGGTTGGAAGGCGGCGACCAGCACCAGCGCCAGCAGCAGCGACACACGCGCCAGAACGGCCGCGGGAGCACTTAACGCGCCGGGCCGGTTGGCGGACTGCCGGCGCGTGGTCACGGCCTCGCCAACAGGCTGCGCACCTGCTGCTTGAGCTTGTCGGCGGCAACAGGTTTAGTCAGATAAGCGGTGATGGGTTGCAGCATGCCAATCAAGCGATGCACGGGGTCGCTGTGCGATGTGAGCACGATGACCTGTGTCTGGCTGAGACGGGTGTCGTTCTTGAAATGATCCAGCACGTCCCAGCCATGCATGTCTGGCAAATTAATATCGAGGAACATCAACTTGGGCGCCTCACGCTCCAGGAAGGCGAAGGCATCGGCGCCGGTTCCGGCGTGCACGATCTCCACGGGCAGATCGCGCAGAACCAGGCGCATCAACTGCAGCGTGTCGGCGTCATCTTCCACGGCCAGCACGCGGTGAGTTTGCGTCACAACAATCTCCTGAAATGCGGTTTACCTGCAATCGGCGTGATTATACTCGGCGGCCTTGAATTGCACCACAGGCGCGCCAGCGATGTTATAATTAATCGCGATTGCGCCGCTTTGCACAAGCGATGACTATGCGGCGGCCCGTCAGCGGCTGGGGAGGCCAAACATCCATGCATGTCGTAGTTTGCGTAAAACAGACACCCGATTCGGCGGCCAAAGTCAGCGTCGAAAATGGCAAGGTTACCTGGGGCGACGCCGGCCTGGTGGTGAACCCCTGGGATGAATACGCCATTGAAGAGGCCATCCGGCTGAAAGAAAAATATGGCGGTAAGGCCAGCGCCATCAGCATGGGCCCGGAGACGGCCAGGGAATCGCTGAAGACCTGTCTGGCCATGGGCTGCGACGAGGCCATTTTGATTTCGGATCCGGCCCTCAAGGGTTCGGACGCGCTGGCCACCAGCTATGTGTTGGCCAAGGCCATCGAGAAGTTTGGTGATGTTGACGTGGTGCTATTCGGTAAACAGGCCATCGATGGCGATACCGGCCTGGTGCCGGTTGGCGTAGCGCGCCGGCTGGGCTGGGCGCCTCTGACTTACACCATCAAGATCGCGGAGCTGGACGCCGTGGCAAAAACGATTAAGGTTGAGCGGCTGTTGGAAGAAGGCAAGCAAGTGGTCACCAGCCGGCTGCCGGCCGTCATTGGCACGGTCAAGGATATCAACGAGCCGCGCTACCCATCCTTTATGGGCATCCGCAAGGCCGCCAAGGCGGTGATCCCCATCTGGAATGCCGTCGACCTGGGCTGCGACCCGGCCAAGATCGGGCCCATGGGCTCGGCCATGACCTGGCCGCAAATCAACGCGCTGCCGGCGCGGCAAGGTTCGGTTGAGCTGCTGTCAGGCACGCCGGAAGAAGCGGCCGCGCAACTGGCCGATAAACTCCTCGCGGACAAGGTAATTTAGGCGCGCACATGACAACCAAAATCTGGGTTTTCATCGAACAAGTGGAGGGCCTGCTCGCCCAGCCGTCATTGGAAGCGCTGGGCGAGGCGCGCCGCCTGGCCGATTTGCAGGGAGGGGCGGTGAGTGGCCTGTTGTTTGGCCATAATGTGGCCGGCCTGGCGGCGACGGTGGCGGCGCACGGCGCGGACGAGGTGCTGCTGGCCGACGATGCCACACTGGCCGACTTTCGGACCGAGGCCTACGGCAGCCTGCTGGTGCGGCTGGCGCGCGAGCGGGGGCCGGCGCTGATTCTGGCCGGCGCCACCACGCGTGGGCGCGACATTTTGGGGTGGGCAGCGGCGGACCTGGAGACAAGCGCGCTGGCGGACGTCATTGCGCTGGAGTACGCCGACGGTCATCTGGCGGCCACCCGGCCGGTGTATGCCGGCAAGCTGTTCGGCGCGACCCTTGCCAGCAAATCGCCCGCGCTGGTCAGCCTGCGGCCGCGCGCTTTTCCGAAGCCGGAGCCGGACGCGTCGCGCGCTGTGAATGTGGTGCCCGTGACCGCGGGCTTGAACGAAGCGGACCTCGCTACCAAGGTGGTGGAGACGCTGGTGGAGGAAGGACGGGTGAGCCTGGCCGATGCGCGCATCATCGTCAGTGGCGGCCGGGGCGTGGGCGGACCAGAAGGCTTTGCGCCCGTGCGCGCCTTGGCGGCCACGCTGGGGGCGGCCGTGGGCGCCAGCCGGGCCGCTGTAGACGCGGGCTGGATTCCCTATGCGCACCAAGTGGGCCAGACCGGCAAAACGGTGTCACCTGATCTGTACATCGCGGTGGGCATCTCGGGCGCCATCCAGCATCAGGCCGGCATGCGCTCGGCCAAGACCATCGTGGCCATTAACAAAGACCCCGAGGCCCCCATCTTCAAGCTGGCCCGCTACGGCGTGGTCGGCGATTTGTTCAAGATCGTCCCGGCGCTGGACGCGGAATTCAAGAAGCGGCTCGGCAAAGCGTAAGCGGCTGGAAGCAAAAGAGCGCCGCGCGGACCTCGTCCACGCGGCGCTCTTTTCATTTCGTCCGGCTAATTGGTTCGAGTAATCTGCGCCCGGTTAAGCATCACGTCAAACACATCCTTGAGCGCATTCCAATCCTCGCTGCGCGCCTCGATCACCACGATATAGCCATACTTCTGTTTGCCATCAAGCACACCTGCCAGGGTGCCGCGGATGGATTGACCATCCTTGTTGGTGTAAGCATAATCCTGGCGCCAGCCTGGTCGGCCGGCGACCGTCGCATCCACACGCGCTTGCGAGGTGAAGTCCGGCGACTCCTTCTTCACTGCGTCCAGATACAACTGAAAAAGATTGAAGATCTGGCTATCGGTGGTGGCCACCCAGGCGGTCACGCCAAAGAAGGACAGGCTATTCGGATCGCGCGCCGCCAGGACCGACACTTCGTTGTCGGCCAGATCGGTGGTGGTCCAAGTCTCCGGGTAGCTGACCACCACGCCGACATCATAGCTGCTGTAATACGACATGGGCGGGAGTTGGCCGGGCGCCACCACCACGTCGCCGCTGGTCAACAGTTGCCCGTCGACAAACACATCCAGGTGATAGGCGCCGGAATTTAGCCCGGCGTTGTTGTACACGCTCACCCAGGCGCTGCCGTCGGCGCTGTAGTCCCAGGTGGGGTATACCGTGGTCAAGTATTCCTGCCCATTCAATAGCCAGCGGGCGATCCAGGTGTTTTCCTTTTTCATGCCCGTGTATTTCAACTGGGCATACAGGATGGTGGTGGTCTGCGGAAACTGGTCGGCGATGCCGATGACGTTGTTGTTGCTATCCAGGGCGCTGCCAAACGTGAGCGGCTCGTAAGTGGCCGTCACGTCGACCTGTTTGAGCTGTCCAAAGAGGCGGTTTTGCGCCAGGGCCTCTTTAAGCCTCTTAATCGCGGGATCAATCGCGGCCTGCATATCCGGGCGGGCCTGTTCCAAATCGCGCAGATCGACGACGCCGACGTCCAGCAGGTAGTTGAAGCGCGTGTCGCTGGATTGGCGCTCGGCGCAATCGATGGCGGTGGTATAGGCACTGTTGGCCGCCGGGCCGCGCCCCAGCGCGTACAGGATCAGCCCATGGTTGAAGGCTAGATAGCAGTTATCGGCGTTCGTGCTGAGAGCCGTCTCGGTATTGCTCAGAGCGTTGTTATATTGGCCGTTCAGATAGTACAGCCAGCCCAGGTTGCCATACACCGACGAGGAACTGTTACCCAGGCGCAGCGCTTGCTGGGCGTCATCGATGGCTTGCTGCGTATTCAGATGGCGATTGACCAGCGACGAGTCGGTGTTGGCCAGCGAGCGATAGAAATACGCCTGGGCATAGGCGGGCGCGGCTTTGAGCGCGGCGTCAAAATCGGTGACGGCATCGGCGTAGTCAACGGCGCGCGCGCTGTCGAGGTTGTATTTGATGCGCCCATCCACAAAATGCTGGATGGCGTTTTCGGGGATTAGCGGCACGGGCTGGATGAGGATCACCAGGACCCAAATGCCGCAGGCGGCAAACAGGCCGGCGCCCGCCAGGGCCAGGAGATAGCGCAGCCAGGAGCCGAGGGTCAGCGATAGCCCGGCCAGGAATAGCGCGACGGAGAGCGTGGACAACACGGCCACATAACCGTTGGCCTTGTCGCTCCAGGCGCGCGATTGCTGTAGCAAGGTTTGTTCGCGCTCCTGCTCGGCATAACCCTCGCGCGAGAGCGTCTCAGTGTAAAGACTCTGATCGGAGTGATAGGTATTGATCAGGTCGTTGCCCTGGGCGACCTGGGTCGCGGCCTGCTGCCAGCGCTGCACGTCCAGATCATACTGCGCCGCCAGGTCCGCTTTGCCGCCCATGCGCAGCGCCTTGGCCTTGGTGTCGGCTTGCACCGCGCGCTGAAGCGCGTCGCCGTAGCGCTGCAGGTCATCGGCGCCTTTGGCGGCCGCCAGCCCGGCGCTAAAGTACAACCCGGTTGAATTGACGGCGGTGAACGAGCTTTGTTCGGCCAGATCAGACGAGCGCAGCGAGCTATAGTTTTGTAGAAAAGTAATCGAGGCGACGAAAACGCTGACCAGCGTCAGCAGAACGATGACCCCGGTTTTGAAGTAATCCGGCCTGTCCGGTTTTTCGGTCTCGACGCTGTCGGGCATGCCTAACTCAATCCGATCAGGTGCGACACGCTGGTGAATACATAGACGGCTACCAGGCCCAGAGCCAGCAGCACGCCGGCTGCCAGCCACACCCAGCGCAAGGCCGACTTCGTCACCTCGGCCCAGGTCAGGAACATCAGCGCAATGAACCAGGCCAACAGGCTAATGCCCAGGGTGAGGCTTTGGGTGCGCAGCCGGTTGGCATCGGCAAAGTTGTCGTCGTAGGAGATATCCTCGTAGATGGAGGCGGACTGGCGCTGATCGTTCAGGTAGTTCTGCTCGTCGAAACTCGTATATTCGCCGCTAGCAGGGTCTTTCACCAGGTAGTTCGAATTGATGAAGCGGTAGGCATTATTGCTGTCTTCCAATTGCCGGGCCGCCTCCTGGCGCAGGGTGGTGCCCTGGGCGGCATTGCCGGCGGTCTCAGCCTTTTGGGCAAAGTCGACCGTCAGGGAGTACAGGTCGCGGTTGGAGCGGTAAATGCTGAACGCGCGCTGGTTGTGAGCAATTTGGGCTTCGCTGCTGCCATCGACGCGTTCGAGGTTGATTTTCGCCAGCACCCCGTCGTGCTGGGCCTCAGTGGCGTTGCCGCTGGCGACCGCCGACTGTGAGGCCACCAGCGCGATGATGGTCGAGACGATGGCAATCAAGACGGTAACCACCGTTTCAAAGCGGTCAGTCTTGGATTCAGGCTTGTCTTTGTCAGCCATGAGCGTTCAAGTTGTCCGTTAAGAAAATCCGGGCCGGGGATGACCTACGCAAAATCATACCATAACCTTGACCCGCCCAAGTCTACTCCCTATAATGTTGCCACAGCCCGTTGGCAGCCCCGGCCTCGCCCCACGCCGGCACCCATCAGGCGCCCACCACCACGTGTGTGGCCGCGCCCCTCAGCTGTTTCTTGTTTTCGCATTCGAAGCGTCTGCTTTTATGATGAATATTGGTCTACTGCACTATTCCGCGCCGCCCATTGTGGGCGGGGTCGAAAGCGTCATGGGTTACCAGGCGCGCCTGATGCGCCGTCATGGGCATCACGTAACCCTGGTGGCCGGCCGCGGCGCGGCTGGGGAAGATGGTGTCGAATTTGCTGACCTGCCATTATTGGACTCGCGCCATCCGCGCGTGCTGGCGGTCAAGGCCGAGTTGGACGCTGGCCGTGTCTCGCCTGAATTTGAAGCTCTGAGCGCGGATATCGAGCGCGATCTGCGGCCAACGCTGGCCGGCCTGGACGTGATCCTGGCCCACAACGTGTGTTCACTACACAAGAACCTGGCGCTCACCTCCGCCCTCCACCGGCTCAACGGCCAGCCGGGTTTTCTGCGCCTGATCTTGTGGCACCATGATCTGGCCTGGACCACCGACCGTTATCGGCCCGAGCTGCATGCGGGACAGCCATGGGACTTGCTGCGCCAGCCATGGCCAGGCGCGCGCCAGGTGGTCGTGTCCGATGCCCGCCAGCGGGAGCTGGCACAGCTGATGGGTTTGCCGGTCGAGGTGATCCAGGTGGTGCCGAATGGGGTGGACGCGGCGCGCTTGCTCAAGCTTAGCGCGCCCGGGCAGGTGCTGGCTGCGGCGCTGCGTCTGGAACAGGCGGCGCCGCTGCTGTTGCTGCCGGCCCGGCTGACCCCGCGCAAGAACATCGAGCTGGCGCTGCGAATACTGGCGGCGCTGCGCCGGCACCCGGACGTGGCCGGCCAGTCGTTTGGGGCCGCCGCCTTGCTGATCACCGGACCTGAAGGGCCGCATAACCCGGCCAACGCCGGGTATCGCCGCCGCCTGGTAGCGCTGCGCGACGAGTTGGGCCTGGCTGGCAGCGCCCATTTCGCCATCGAACAGGCCGCCGAGGGGTTGTCGGATGAAGTGGTCGGCGATCTGTACAGGCTGGCGGATGCCCTCCTGCTACCAAGCCGCGAGGAGGGATTTGGCATTCCAGTACTGGAAGCCGGGCTGTCACGCCTGCCAATTTTCTGCAGTGATATCGAACCCTTGCAAGCCTTGGGCGAGCGCGACGCTACTTATTTTTCGCCCGAGGCCGACCCGGCCGTGGTTGCCGATGCCATCGCGCAACGGTTGGGGCATGACCCGGCCTATCGGCTGGCGGTGCGCACCCGCCAGCGCTACACATGGGAACGCGTGTATGCTGAAAACATTGCGCCACTATTGAGATGAGATAAATTTCCCATGACCCGGCCTTCGTTTCCTCGTGTCAAGCTCGCCATGGTACCCGTTGTGCTGGGCTGCGACGGTAGCGCGGCGTTGGCCGCCGCCCAGTCGCTGGCGGCCGAAGTGGTGTTGGTGGGATTGGTGCCCATCGCGGATGGGCGTCCGCTGAGCGCCGGCATGCCTTTGGCGCGCCAGATGCGCGCGCACTTGCGCGAGCTGGCGGCGCGGCCAGGCGGCCGTATGCGCACCAAGGCCGAAGTGCGGGTTTCGCCCTCGCCGTGGGCCGAACTCATGGAGGCCGTGGCGGCCGAAGAGCCGAACGTGCTGGTGCTGGACTGGACCAATCACCTGGCAGCGCTGGGCGTGACGCCTTCCGATGTGCTCACCCGGCCGCCCTGCGATACTGTGCTGGTTCGCGGTCCGTTTCCGGCGGAGATTAAGCGCGTGCTGGTGCCCATGCGCGGTGGGCCGCACGCCGAGCTGGCGCTGCGGCTGGGCATGAGCGTGGGACCGCAGACCATGACCGCCCTGCACCTGACCCAAAGCGGCGCCCAATCCGACGCGCCCTACCGCGGCCTGGAGCAGATCTTGCGGCGCATGCCGGATGTCGAAACGCGCTCGGCCCAGACCGAGGACCCGGCCGAAACAATTGTCCAGGAAGCCAAGAATTATGATTTGGTGGTGATGGGCGCCACGGCCCAGCCGCTGCGCAGCGCGGCCTCGCTGGGCGCGGTGGTGGACCGCGTGCTGCGCGATTCGCCGGCGGCGGTGCTGGCTGTGAAGACCCGCCGGCCCATGGCGGCCGCCGTGCCCGACCAGACGTCCGGCGCGCAGGCGATCTCGATCCTGGTCGACAAGTGGTTTGCCGAGAACACATTTGCCGCCGCTGAGTTTGATGACATTCAGCAATTGGTGGCTCTCAAGCGCGCTCAAGGGCTGACCATTAGCCTGGCGCTGCCAGCGCTGAACGAGGCGGAAACTGTTGGGAAGGTCATTCGGACCATCCAACGGGCCTTGATGGACAAAGCGCCGCTGCTGGACGAAATCGTCCTCATCGATTCAAATTCTAGCGACGCCACCCGCGAAATTGCCGCCAGCCTGGGTGTGCCGGTTTTCATCCATCAAGAGCTGCTGCCCGAATATGGCGCCCGGCCCGGCAAGGGCGAAGCGCTGTGGAAGAGTCTGCTGGTCACCAAGGGCGACCTGGTCGCTTGGATCGATACCGATATCGTTAACATTCATCCGCGCTTTGTCTATGGCATTCTGGGGCCGCTGCTGCTGAACCCGGGGATCCAGTACGTCAAGGGTTTTTATCGCCGCCCGCTGCGGGTGGGCGGCAAGACCCAGGCCGGCGGCGGCGGGCGAGTGACCGAGCTGACCGCCCGGCCCATGCTTAACCTGTTTTACCCCGAGCTCTCGGGCGTGGTGCAGCCGCT
>JAYTFQ010000410.1:0-5253 GCA_043734225.1 Anaerolineales bacterium
CGGCCGGTCGTCCACCTACGTGGACGATGCCTTTTATTTTGCTGGTGCGGCCATTCAAGCGTCGGCGGCGGCCGAGGCCCGGACGGCCGCGGGCCACACGCGCGCCTGCGTCGGCCACGTTTCCGCGCGGGGCCTGCCTGCCAGCGCGGCATTGCGAAAAACCTACCCTTGTGAGCACCCCCCCACTCCCATACCCCCACACCCCTGCCCGTCACTCCAGCAGCACAATCGCGCCGGTGGTGCCGTCCAGACGGATGCGCTGGCCGGTTTTGAGGCGCTGGGTGGCGCGGTCGACGCCGACCACGGCCGGGATGCCGTATTCGCGGGCGACCACCGAGCCGTGGGTCATCATGCCGCCGACTTCGGTGATGAGGCCGCCGGCCACCAGGAACAGCGGGGTCCAGGCCGGGTCGGTGCCGGGGCAGACCAGGATTTCACCGGGGGCCAGCTGAGCGGCACGCGGGTCGAGCACCACGTGCACCACGCCTTCCACCACGCCGGCCGAAACCGGGCTGCCGCGCAGGGCGGCGGCGCTGTCGGTGACGGCGCCCAGGCCGGCATAAAAAGCGCGGCCGTCGCTGGCCAGCAGGCGCGGCACCTGCCGCCGGCGCCCCTCGCGCTCGAAGGCGGCGCGGCGAACGGCCACCAGGGATTGCCAGTCGTTGGGCGTCTGGGCGGCCAGCGCTTGCCATTCGGCCAGCGTCAGGAAGGCCAGGTCATCGGGGCGGGCCAGCGTGCCGGCGGCCACGAATTCCTGGCCGACGGCCAGCAGCGACTGACGGGCCAGGCCCATGGCGCGCACCAGCAAGAACTTGGGGCTCTCGCGCGCGCCCATCAGCACCCACACGCGCCGGGCGGCGGCGCGCACCAGCCGCTCGCGCAGCCAGCCCAAGGGGCCGCGGCGGGCCAGGGCGGCCAACTGCTCCAGCGCGGCCTGGGCCGCGTGCTGGCCGCGGGCGAACACCACGTCGGGCGCTGAGGCCGGATCAATCTGTAAATAGCTTTGCAGGGTATGCAGCGTGGGCGCCGGGTCGTCGCGCCAGCGCGGCTGGCCCAGGTCGATCTCGCCCAGGCCGCGCATGCCGTAGCGCTCCATAAAACCGGCCAGGGCGGTTTGCGCGGCGGGCGGCAGGCTGCCGGCCAGATAGCGCTCGGCCAGCGCGGGCGCGTCCAGCTCGCCAAAGAGCGCCATAGACTGTGGGTCGGCGCGGATGGCCTGCGCGGCCTGCCACAGCGCCAGGTCCATCTCGGTGGTGACGTTGCGCGGCAGGCCGCGAGTGAGCTCCAGCGCCAGGGCGGGCTGGCCGTGCTGGGCGGCGAAGCGGTTGAGCCAGGCCAGGCTGGCGCCGCCGGGGCCGAGCCGCCCGATGAAGCGCGGCAGGGCAAACGGCATCCCCGGCCCAACCTGGTTCAGAATGAACTCGACGGTGTTGGCCAGCCGGCCAAAGCGGTCGGCGGCGGGAGCGACGCGGGCGGCGGCCAGGTAGCCTTCCAGGTCGGCATCAAACACGGCGCGGGCCTGTTCGGGCCGCAGCAGGCTGTGAATGAAGCTGCCCAGCACCGGCAGGAGGAAGCGGGCCATGCGCCGTACGGTGGTCAGCCGCAGGCGGCCCTGGCCGGCGCCCAGGCGCGGGTCGGCCAGCAGCGGGACCAATATCTGCGCGATGCTCGGCTCGACGACGCCCAACATCACCGGCGCCAGGCGGCGGCCCAGCGGGTGGCGCAGCACGTCGCTGAGCTTGATCCACAGGCGCTCGCCGGCGGCGGCAAACAGGTCCGACTGGTCAAAGGCGATGGTGACGCCAAACATCCGGCCGGCGCCGGCGATGAAGTGCTGAATGACGTCGCGCCCGAGCGGCGTCAGCGGGCCGGTGACGCCCTGCACCGCGCCAAACGACAGCCACAGGATCAGCGGATCAAACGACACGCGCGGCACGGGGAATAGGGAGGTGATGGCGCGCGCCTGTAGCAGGTAAAGCTGCCCATCGGCCAGCGCCCACTCGATGTCCTGCGGCGCGCCATATTCGGCCTGCACGCGCTGGCCAAGGGCCGCCAGCTCGCGGATGTCCGCGTCGGCCAGGGTCTGGCGCGCGGCGGCATCGGCCAACTCCGTGGCGACCCCCCCGCCCGGCTGGGCGCGCGTGACCACCTGCTTGGCGCCCAGCCGGCGCTCAGTGATCTGGCCCAGGCGCGTGTCGAACTCGAAATGGTCGGGCTCCACCTGGCCGGAGACCAGGGCTTCGCCCAGGCCAAAGGTAGCGTCGATGACGGTTTCGCTGAGCAGGCCGCTGAGCGGGTTGGCGGTGAACAGCACGCCGGAGACCTCGCTGGCCACCATCGGCTGCACCACCACGGCGACCGCGGCGTCCGTCTGCGAAATGTGGTTGCGCAGCCGGTAGCCAATGGCGCGCGCGGTCCACAAGCTGCTCCAGCAGTTGACCACGGCCGTCAGCACGGCCTCCGCCCCGACGATATTGAGAAAGGTATCCTGCTGGCCGGCAAACGAGAGATCGGGCAGGTCTTCGGCGGTGGCGGAGGAGCGCACGGCCACCGGGCCGCCCACCACCGCATAGGCGCCGCTGAGGGCGGCGGCCACGCTGGCAGGCAGGATGCCGGCTGAAAAAGCGGCGCGAATGTGATCGGAAGCGGCATCCAAGGCAGGCGCGTCATCGGCGGCCCGGCCCTCCAGCGCCTGCCGGATGAGGCCGGCCAGGCCGTTGGCGGCCACAAACTCGCGGTAGGCGCTGGTGGTCGCGATGAAGCCGGGCGGCACTGGGAAGCCGGCGCGCGTCAGCCGGGCGAGGTTGGCGCCCTTGCCGCCGGCGGTGTCCAGGGTGGCATCAGGGGATATGAATGGAAGGATGAGTTGCATGAACAGACAGCGCGGATCAAAACCAGGTTAAAGGATTGTAGCGCAGAACGCGGGGGGAGGCGATCTGCCCTTGACTCCGCGCGCGCGCCCCTCTACAATCATTATTAACTTTATCCAAACGATCCACTTTTTGGGGAAGAGACCTGGCCGGCGGGCAACCGCCAGACCGGGCGCCGAAGGGGCAAACAGCGCGGCTGAGCGGTCCGCGCGGTGAAACTCTCAGGCACAAAGGACCCCGGAAGCGAGATCCTCTGAAAAGTCGGGCCGGCTGATATTGGCCGCGCCCGCACCGACGGGGCAACGGGCCAGCCGCAGCGGCCCGGAATCTCTCAGGTCCAGCACAGAGGACGCACGCGCTACTCGCGCCGTGCGTTCTTTTTTATTTGCCTGGAGGCCCTGAGATGTCCTATCCCACTGACCTGAAATACACGAAAAACGACGAATGGGTGCGCGCCACGGGCGACGCCCGAGCCAGCGGCACGGCCGGGCTGACCGACTACGCCCAGGAGGCGCTGTCGGACATCGTCTACGTGGAGCTGCCCAGCGTGGGCGAGAGCTTCAAGCAGGGCGAGGCGGTGGCCTCGGTGGAGTCGGTGAAGGCGGCGGCCGAGGTGTATCTGCCGGTGAGCGGCACCGTCACCGAGATCAACGCGGCGCTGGCCAGCACGCCCGAGACGATCAACAAAGACCCGCACGGCGCCGGCTGGCTGGTGGTGTTCACGCTGACCGACCCGGCCGAGCTGGACGGGCTGATGGATGCGGCGGCGTATGAGACGTATTGCGAGGAACGGAAGGCGTGAGGGGTAAGCGGTAAATCGTAAGGGGTAATTCGTGCGTGGTGCGTGGTGCGTGGTACGTGGTTCGTGGTTCGTGGTTCGTAGTGCGTGGTTCGTAGTGCGTGGTTCGTGGTAGTTGGTAACTGAAGGGGACTCGAATTACCACGCACCACGCAACACGTGCCAAGAAAGAGAGTCTATGAGCTATTCTCCCGCCACAAATGCCGACCGGGCCGAGATGCTGGCCGCGATCGGAGTTAAGAGCATTGAAGACCTGTTTGCCGACGTGCCGCAGGCGGTGCGCTTTCCAAAGCTGGACCTGCCCGAGCCGCTGTCGGAAATGGAGACGATGCGCGAGCTGATGAACCTGGGCGAGGCCAACGCCGACGCGCAGCACTGCGCGCTGTTCCTGGGCGCCGGGGCGTATAACCACTACAGCCCGTCGGTGGTGCACCAACTGCTGCTGCGCGGCGAATTTCTGACAGCCTACACGCCCTACCAGCCGGAAATCTCGCAGGGCACGCTGCAGGCCATTTTTGAATATCAAAGCATGGTGGCGCAGTTGACCGGCATGGAAGTGGCGAACGCCTCGCACTATGACGGGGCCACCTCGCTGGCGGAAGCCGCCATCATGGCCTACAGCCACGCGCGCGAGAAGCGCCACAAGGTGATCGTCTCGCCGGCGGTGCACCCCATGTACCGGGCGGTGCTGCGCACCTATTCCCAGGGCATGGGCCTGACCATCACCGGCGACGAAGACCTGCAGGCGCCGGTGGCGGCGCTGACCGCCGGGCTAGACGCGGACACGGCGCTGTTCGTGGTGCAGACGCCCAATTTCTTCGGCCAGATTGAAGACCTGGCCGGGCTGGCGGACATGGTGCACGCGGCCGGGGCGCTGCTGTGCGTGGTGGCCGACCCGACCTCGCTGGGGCTGCTCAAGCCGCCGGGCCAGTTTGGGGCCGATATTGTGGTGGGCGAGGGCCAGGCGCTGGGCATTCCGCTGCAGTTTGGCGGGCCGTACCTGGGCTACTTTGCCACCAAGAAGGAGTATGTGCGCAAGATGGCCGGCCGGCTGGTGGGCGAGACCCACGACAAGCTGGGCCGGCGCGGCTATGTGCTGACGCTCTCCACTCGCGAGCAGCACATCAAGCGCGAGAAGGCCACCTCGAATATCTGCACCAACCAGGGGCTGATGGCGCTGGCGGCCACCATTTATCTGGCGACGCTGGGCAAGCACGGCCTGCGCAAGGTGGCGGAGCTGTGCTGGCACAAGAGCCACTACGCCGCGCAGCAGATCGCCGCGCTGCCCGGCTTCGCGGTGGACACCCGCCAGCCCTTCTTCCAAGAGTTTGTGGTGCGCTGCCCGGCCCCGGTGGCCGAGATCAACCGGCACCTATTCGACCATCACGACATCATCGGCGGCTACGACCTGGGCCAGGACTATCCGCATCTGGCCGATCACATGCTGGTGTGCGTGACGGAGATGAATAGTCGGGAAGAAATTGAGACGCTGGTGGGCGGGCTGAGCGAGTTTGCCGGTGAGGCCGAATAGTTCGCGTGGTGCGTGGTGCGTGGTCCGCATGACCTAACCCAACGGACCACGCA
>JAYTFQ010000411.1:0-5952 GCA_043734225.1 Anaerolineales bacterium
ATGCTGGTGAAGCCGGTCTCGTTGGGCATGGGTGGCTCCTGTTATTGCTTGGACGAGAACGCGGCTTCAAAGGCCACGTTGGAGGGTGTCAACTCGAGCCGGCGCACCATCTGCAGCGCCTCGGGCGCGCCCTGGTCGCGGTTCATGCCGTTGTCTTCCCACTCCACTGAGAGCGGGCCGCTGTAGCCGACGGCGTTGAGCGCGCGGAAGACGCGCTCGAAGGGCACCCCGCCGCGGCCCGGCGAGACAAAATCCCAGCCGCGGCGTTGGTCGCCAAAGGGCAGGTGCGAGGCCAGAATGCCGGCGCGGCCATCCAGGTTGCGGGCCGACTCTTTGACGTGCATGTGATAGATGCGGTCGCCAAATTCATACACAAACGCCACCGGGTCGAGCATCTGCCAATACAGGTGGCTGGGATCATAGTTGATGCCAAAGCCCGGCCGGCGGCCAATGGCCGCCAGCGCGCGCTGGGTGGTGTAAAAATCATAGGCGATCTCAGACGGGTGAACTTCCAGCGCGAATTTGACGCCGGCCTGGTCGAACTCGTCAATGATCGGGTTCCAGCGGTCGGCGAAATCCTGGTAGCCGGCCTCGATCATCTCGGCCGGAACCGGCGGAAACATGGCCAGGGTGTGCCAGATCTTGGAGCCGGTGAAGCCGTTGACCACCTTCACCCCCAGCCGGGCCGCGGCCCGGGCGGCGTCTTTCATATCTTGCGCGGCGCGCTGGCGCACGCCTTCCGGCTCGCCATCGCCCCAGATGCGCGCTGGCACAATGCCTTTGTGGCGCTCGTCGATGTTAAGGTCGCAGACGGCCTGGCCCACCAGGTGATTGCTGATGGCGTAACAGCTCAGCCCGTGGCGGTTGAGGATGTCCCAGCGCGAGCGGACGTAGGCATCGTCGCTGAGGGCCTTGTCAATCTCAAAGTGATCGCCCCAGCAGGCGAGCTCGACGCCGTCATAGCCAAAGGCCTTGGCCTTGGCGCAAAAGGTATCGAAGGGCAGATCGGCCCATTGGCCGCCAAAGAGGGTAACTGGACGTGGCATGGTGATCTCCGAAAGCGAATAGAATAAGCCGTGGGTACGGTGGTCAGCCCGGCCGGCGGTCAGGCTGGAGGCGCAGCATTGTACTACCGGCAGGCGTGGCAAGTCAAAAGCGATACTGTCCAAGAGTTCACCGCTGAGCACGCGGAGCGCGCGGAGAAACATTGATGGGGGGTATGGGAGCAAGGGGGTATAGAAGCCACCCACGCGAACCGTGGGAGGAGGGGTGTGCCGGGTATACCAGCCCCCGTTTTGAAGTGGCATACCCTTCGGGCATGGCACAAGTGGTTTTTACGGGGATTTTGCCAAAAGAAGTGGCGCGGGAAAATTGAGAAGTGTACGGACATAATGTCAAAAGCGAACATTATGTCCAGCGGTTAAGTCCTCTGTGACCAGCAAGCGGCAACCAACGGGAGAGTCAGATGGAAGAACGCAATAGCACCTCGCTGGCCGGCAAGGTGGCGGTGGTGACAGGCGCCAGCCAGGAGATTGGGGCGGCGATGGCGGAGGCGCTGGCGGCGCGCGGCGCGGCAGTGGTGGTGGCCCACTACCGCGAGCCGGCGCTGGCAGAGGCCGTGGTCGGCCGCATACTGGCGGCGGGCGGCCAGGCCCTGGCTCACGAGGCGGATTGCTCCCGCGTGACGGAGGCCCAGGGACTGGTGCGCCGGGCGGCGGAGGCCTTTGGGCGGCTGGACGTGTTTGTGGCCAACGCCGGGCTGACCATGTGGGCGCCGTTTCTAGACTACACTGAGGCAGCCTGGGACACGGTGATGGACCTCAATCTCAAAGGCTCGTTCTTTGGCGCGCAGGCTGCCGCGCGCCAGATGATCCGGCAGGGCACGCGCGGGTCGATCGTCTTTTCGTCGTCGGGCGCCGGGCTGCGGGCGGTGTCGCATCTGTCGGCTTATGGCATTTCCAAGTCCGCCTTGCAGCACATGGCGCGCTGTCTGGCGCTGGAGCTAGGCCCGCATCAGATCAACGTGAACGCAATCGGCATTGGGCCAATCGTCAATACCCGCAACCTGCAGGACGATCCCGACTACAATGCGCATTGGGGCGCCATCCTGCCGGCCGGCCGCGCCGGGCGCCCGCAGGATGTGGCCCGCGCGCTCCTGTTCCTGGTGGAGAACGATTTTGTGACCGGCGAGACCCTGATGATGGATGGCGGGCAGATGGTGACCACGCCGCTGCCGCCGATGGATTTTGTAGACAGCAAGCACTGAGGCGGGTCATGGCTCACAATGACGGTTTGGAACGCATGGTGTCGGCCCTCAAGCAGACCGGGCGCTACGAAGTGCTGCGGCGCTTCGAGCCGCCGGCGCGCTATGCGCCCGCGGACGGCTCCGCGCTGTCGATGGCGGTGGCGGTCGATGTGGAAACGACCGGCCGCGACAACCAGAAAGACCACATCATCCAGTTCAGCGCGGTGCCGTTCGAGTACGCGCCGGATAGCGGCCGGATCTATGCGGTGGGCGCGGCGCTGACTTATCTGGAAGACCCCGGCCTGCCGGTGCCGGATGAGATCACCCAGTTGACGGGCATTTCCAGCGAGGCGGTCCGAGGCCAGCGCATCGACGCCTCCGAGGTGAGCGCGCTGGTGCACCCGGCCGATCTCATCATCGCGCACAATGCGCAGTTCGACCGCGGATTCCTGGAACGGCGCCTGCCGGTGTTCCGCGAGCTGCCGTGGGCGGACACGCTGACCGAGGTGCCCTGGCCCATCGGCACCGGCTCGGCCAAGCTGGAATTCCTGATGTACAAGCAGTGTGGCCTGTTCTTCGGCGCGCACACGGCCGAAGCTGATTGCCAGGCGGTGATCCACCTGCTGGCCACGCCTTTCGAGAGCGGCGAGCTGCCAATGAAACTCCTGCTGGAGGCCGCGCGGCGCAAGTCAATGCGGGTGTGGGCCATTAGGGCTCCGTTCGACAAGAAAGATGTCTTGAAGGCGCGCCACTACCAATGGAACTCGGGTGACGACGGCCGGCCCAAGGCCTGGTTTCGCGATGTGCCCGAGGCCGACGGCCAGGCCGAACAGGACTGGCTGCGCGACAATGTGTATGGCGGACACGCCGGCCCATGGGAGACGAATTTAATTGGAGCGGAGCGACGCTTTTCTAGCCTGAAGACTTAAGGGGGCGTTCATTTGAATGCCCCGGTTACCGCGGCGGGAGGACGATCGATGGCAGACAAGACGATCAAGATCAACCGGACGCCGGTGCTGACACTCTGGGCAGCAATCGTGTCCGAGCGGTTGGGCCACTCGCCCGAGACGGCGCTGACGCTGGGCCGGGCGGTGGCGGGGCTCAACGCGGCTTCCAAGGCGCGCCGGCTGGGGCTGGTGGACGAAAAAAAGGACAAGCCCGAAGCAAAAGCGCTGGCTCGGAAGGGCCGCAGCGTGACGGTGCTGGGCCGGCCCGTGCCGGTGACGCAAACCAAGGACGGCCTGCGGGCGCTGGCAAAGGACGAAGCAATTAAGTCGGCCAGCGTGGCGCGCTACCTGGAAAGCAAGTTCGGCGACGATCTGCTGGTTGTGCGGGGGGCGTTGGAAGACCTGGCGCGGGCCTATTCACGCGACCAATTGGAGGCCAACGCTTACGATCTCTATGAAAAGTTCCGGCCGGCTGTGCCCGAAGGTCAGCCGGGGGGGGGCGCTGCCGGCGTGCTGGACCTGGAGCAGATCCGGCGGCTGGCCGGGCGCGGCAAAGGTTAATTCGCCTTTAGCGCGGCCTGCGTTTCCAGGGCGCGCGCCAGATACGGGCCCATGTTGTTGCGCTGGTAGTAGTCCAGCGCCTTGTCCAGGTAAGCTTGCGCGCTGGTCCGGTTGCCCCGGGCCAGATGGATCTGCGCCAGGGCCTGGAAAAACATCGCCTCGGTGAATGGATCGTGCACCTCGCTGGCGCGCGCGGCGGCCTGTTCCAGATCGGCCAGGGCACTAGCCTGGCCACCCGCCATTTGCGCCAGCGCCAGCCCGCCGCGCGACAACACCTCGAAGCGCACCGCGCCCGATGTCTTGGTTTGCTCAATGGCGTGTTCAAAAGCCTCGATGGCTTCGGGCAAATGCTGCGATTGCAATTGGCCAAAACCAACGCAGGCCAGCGCGCCGCAGATGCAGTCAAAGTTGTCGGTGGCTATGGCGCAGGCCACGCCGCGCTGGCCGTGGGCCAGCCCCGCCTGAGTATCTCCCATATCCAGGTACGCCCAGCCGGCAAACAGCTCGATATCAGACTCGGTGACGGGCGAGACGCCGGCCTGGACGATGTCGAGGGCGGCCTGTTCCATCGCCTGGCTTTCAGCAAACCGTCCCAGTCGTGCCAGAGCCATGCCCTTGGTGCTCAGCGCGTAGGCCTCCAGCTCGGGATTGGCATATTTGCGCGCTAGCGCGATGGTCTGGTCAAACATGGGCAGTGCGGCTTGCGGGTCGCTATCCATCCGCACGAGCGCGGCGTGGAAGCTGGGAAAGGTCGCCAGCGCTTCGTCGCCCAAGGCTTCCGCCAGCAAAAAGGCTTCATTCAAGACGGGCACCGCCCTCATGCTGTGGCCCATGGCCAGGTGCACCGTGCCAATGCTGTGCAGCGCTTCAGCCAGCCGGCGCTGGTCGCCCAGCCGGCGCGCGATCTGCTCGGCGCGCAGCAGCCGCTCCAACTGCTCGGCGTATGGCCGGAACTTGGCGGCGGCTGTGGCCCAACTCAGGATCGCATCGCAGATTTCGGCCTCGCGCTGGCCGCCGGCTTTGTCCAGCGCGGACAGCAGCCGGTCATACTGGCATATGGCCTCGCGCAGCGCGTAGATCTTGTAGGCGCCATCGCCGGCGCGCCGGGCATAGTCCGCGGCCGGCGCCCAGTCTTCCGCCTCCCAAAAGTGTTGGGCCAGGCTGGGCGCGACTTCGTCGAGCCGAGCGGTATACAGGCCCTCCAGCGCCCGCCCCACGCGGCCATGGAACTCTCGCCGCCGGCGCAGCAGCAGGCTGTTGTAGGCGGCTTGCTGGGTCAGCACATGCTTGAAGGCGTATTCCCGCTCCGGAGCGGGCGTTTGGCTGCGCACGATTTCTTGCCGGGCCAGCAGTTCCAACTGCGGCTCGACCGCCAGCCGCTCGGCTGGCGGCGCGGCGGCGCACACGCTGTCGAGCACGCGGAACGAAAACGTGCGGCCGATGACGGCCGCGATCTGTGCCACGCGCTTGGCCTCGTCGGGCAGGGCATCCATGCGCGCCGCCAGCAGCCCGGCCAGGCTGTTGGGGATGGCCACGTTTTCAATCGCGCGCGTGGCGCGCCAATAACCCTGCGCGCGCACGATGTGGCCGCTGTCGAGCAGCGAGCGAATGACCTCTTCGACAAAGAAGGGATTGCCTTCAGATTTTTCCAGGATCAGCCCGCGCACCTGTTCGGGCAGGTCTTCGATTTGCAGCAGCAAACCCAGCAGATTGCGCGCCTCGGTGGTGGTCAATGGCTCCAGCGCGATCTCGTCCACGCGTTCGGCCGGCAGCTTCTGACGTATCTGCTCGGCCAGCACCCAGGCCGGGGTGTCGCGGTCCGGGCGCAGCAGCGCGATGAACAGGATCGGGGCTTGCGCCGCCAACTCGGCCAGGTTCAGCAGCAGCGCCAGCGAGGCCTCATCCGCCCAGTGCAAATCTTCAAAAACCATCACCAGCGGTGCCGTGTGGGCCAGGCCGCCGAAATAGCCTCGGGCAGCGCCTGTCAGGCGGCGCACCAGTTCGTCGCCGGTGTAGGCGCTCACGGCTTGCCGGCTTTCCACCCCGGCCACGCCCAGCAAGGTTTCCAGCAAGGGCACATCCTCCGCTGGCCGCCCGCCGCGCTCGATGGCCATGCCGGCCAGCCTGCCGCGCGCCGCCTCGTCAGGCTCGCCCTCAACGCTGCCAATGCTGTAGCGCAGAATCTGCCGCCAGGGCAAG
>JAYTFQ010000412.1:0-4070 GCA_043734225.1 Anaerolineales bacterium
TGAGCACCACCACGGGAATTTGGCGCTGGATCTTGGCCTGGTACTCGCCAAAGCCGGGCATGCCGGCCACCACTTTGGCAAACAGCCGGGCGCCGCTGCTGGCGCCGATGGTGGTCAGCAGCAGCAAGGGCCGGCCGCTCTAAGGAGGCGAACGGCCAAGCGCAAGACTACTTCTCGCCAAGCAGTTTTATGTTTTGGCTGTATGATGAACTCGCCCCTTGAGACGTTCGTGGAATTGATTGAGGAACTGCACCGCTGAATTCGGCTCATGATTAGCCTCAAACTAAGCCTGCTAACCGGCGTGCTGCTGGCCGGCTGCGTTGCCGCAACCCCCTCGCCGGCCTTCAGCCCAGTGCCGACGGTTACGGTGGTCTTCACGCCCCAGGCCACGGCCGTCAGACTATCGAACACCGCCACCGCGGCACCAGCCATTCCAAGCGCCACTCCGGCGCCGGGGCCGCCACCGCCCGCGTTCAGCCCACTGCCAGCCGGCACCGATGGCTATGCCTGGTGGAACGACACGGTCTTTTACGAGGTGTTTGTACGCAGCTTTTTTGATGGTAACGGCGACGGCATCGGCGACCTCAAAGGCCTGATTACCAGGCTCGACTATTTGCAGCAGTTGGGTGTCAGCGGGCTGTGGCTCATGCCGGTCCAGCCGTCGGTGTCGTATCATGGCTACGACCCGACGGACTATTACGGCATCAACCCAGATTACGGCACGCTCGGAGACTTCCGGCGCGTGATGGTGGAGGCCCACCGGCGCGGCATGCGCGTGATCGTGGACTTCGTGCTCAATCACACATCCGACCAGCATCCCTGGTTCGTGGACGCACAGCAGCCGCAATCTCTCTTGCGTGACTGGTACATTTGGTCCAAGACCGATCCAGGCTACCTGGGACCTTTCGGCGAGCAGGTGTGGCACTCAACTGCCAGCGGTGATTACTACTACGGCCTCTTTGGCAGAACCCAGCCCGACCTGAATTATCGCAACCCGGCTGTGACGGCCAGAATGGACGATGTGGCGCGTTTCTGGCTGCATGACCAGGGCGTGGACGGCTTGCGGCTGGACGCCGCCAAGCACCTGATCGAGGATGGCCAGGTGCAGCAAAACTCTGACGCGACCCACGCCTGGTTTGCGGCCTTTCGTGATTTCTACAAACAGGTGAAACCCCAGGCGCTGACGGTCGGTGAATTCAATGGCGACCCGGCCTCGGTGGTGGCCTCGTACAGCCAGGGCGACCAACTCGACCTGGGCTTTGATTTTCCGTTGGCGGCGAACTTCCTGAATGGCGCGCGCACGGGGCGGGCGGGTGACGTGGCCGCCGAGCTCGCGCAGGATCATCTGGCCTTCAAGCCGCTACAGTTTGCCATCTTCCTGACCAATCACGACCAAGACCGCGCCCTGTCGCAATTGGCCGGCAACGTCGATAAGGCCAAGGTGGCGGCAGCGCTGCTGCTGACCTCGCCGGGGGTGCCCTTCATCTATTATGGCGAAGAAATCGGCATGGTGGGGTTGGGCGCGGACGAGGCCAGGCGCACGCCCATGCAGTGGAGCGCACAGGCCCATGCCGGCTTCACTACCGGCCAGCCGTGGGAGCCGGTCAACCCCGACTATCTCAATGGCCGCAACGTAGCCGACGAAGGCGCCAACCCGAACTCGCTTTTGGCCACGTATCGCAGTCTCATCCAGGCCCGCAACCAGCATGCGGCGCTGCGGGTGGGCGACTTGTACCTGCCTGCAACAGGCGCGCCGGCCGTGTTGGCCAGCCTGCGGGTAAGCCGGGGGGAGATCGTGCTGGTTGTGATCAACCTGGGGCCAGAGCCGGTGACGAGCTATCCGCTTTCGCTGGCGACCAGTCCGCTCAAGGGCAGCTACCACGCCGCGGTCATACTGGGCGCCGGACCAGCCGCAGACCTGGCCGCCAATGCACAGGGCGGCTTCGACGCCTATCAACCTGTGCCCGAACTGCCGGCCTATGGCAACTTGATCCTGCAACTCCAGGCGAACCCTTGAAGCACGGCTGGGTCGTTTTCCTGGCATGCCAACGGCTTCATCATCCACCCACGGGAGCGTCCTATGTTTAGCATCCGCGTCGGCAATTGGCTGAATCGCCTGGTGTCTATTCTGTTGGCCTGCGCCGTGGTCGGCTTGGGGTTGGGCCCCGGCAGCACCGCCGTCGCCCAGGGACCGGTCGCACCGCCGGACCCACACCTGCCGCCGTTCGCGGCCGGCAGGATTGACTCGGCCAGCTACTTGCGCCTGCGCGCCGAGGCCATCGCGCAACTGCGTGGCTTGCCGTATTCCGATCCAGGGGCGCGGGTGCGCGCCATTCAAGCGCTGGAGAACCTGGAACAGTTGCGGCCGGCCGGACCGGCAGCGCAGGCATCCACCACCGCCTGGACTTCCATCGGCCCCGCGCCGATCCCCAATGGACAAACGTCTCCCATCATGCCGGTCAGCGGACGCGTGACCGCCATTGCCATTCATCCGCTCACGCCGACGATCGTCTACGTTGGCACGGCCCAGGGCGGCTTATATCGCACCCTCAACGGCGGAACCACCTGGACGCCGCTGATGGATAGCGCGCAAAGCCTGGCGATCGGCGCGGTCACCATTGATCCGCTCAATCCATCGACCGTCTTTGTTGGAACGGGCGAAGGCAACATATCGTTGGACAGCTTTTTTGGGGTGGGCGTGTATCGCATTTCGAATGCGGATACCGCACCGGTGTTGGCGGGGCCGTTTGAGACGCGCATCGCCGGCACCGGCACGCTGACCGACACCGGCCACGCCTTCCTTGGCACCGCCATCAACCGGATCGTAGTCGACCCCAACGACGACAGCCGCCTATTCGTAGGCAACACCTGGGGGTTTAGCGGCATGTCGGGCGACTTCGGCGCGAACCCAGCGGCGACCGGCCTGTATTTCACCGCCAACGCTCTGGCGGCCTCGCCGTCGTTTTCGCGCGTCAGCGGCGTGCCCGGCAACGGTTTTGGCGGGGTCACCGATATCGTTTTTGAGCCCAGCAGCTCGGATAACCTGCTGGTGGGCGAGCTTGACCTAAACTTTTCGGGGACCAATGACGGCATCTACCGCACGAGCAATGCGTCCGCCGCGTCGCAAACGCCGTCCGTCAGCCCTATTTTTACGCGGACGGTTAACCCGGGCAACATCACAAACTTCAAGCTGGCGATCAACAAAGTGGGCCTCACGGTGACCGTCGCCGCGGCCATGGGGTATGCCGGCAACGGCCAACTTGTCACTTCTGCCGACGGCGGTCAAACCTGGCCGATCACCGTCACCACCTTCGCGGGTAAAACCGGCTTTTGTGATCGGCAGTGTTGGTACGACATGGCCCTGGCCATGGATCCGGCCGACGCCGGCAAGCTGTATCTGGGCGGCGCCGCCAACGGCGCCCACAGCAGTGTTCTGGTCCAAGCGACCAACGGGTCAACCTTTGTGCAGAGCGACGCCGGCCTGCACGCCGACGAGCACGCGATGGCGGTGGCGCCCTCCAACCCCAGCATTGTGTATACCGGCAATGATGGCGGCGTCTGGAAGTCGGTTGATTCGGGCGCAAACTGGACGAGCCTGAACAACTCAACCTTTAGCGCCACCCAGTTCGAAAGCCTGGCCGTTCACCCCTCGGATCGGAATTTCACCATTGGCGGCACGCAGGATAACGGAACCAACTGGTACAAGCCAGACGGCACCTGGACGCGCGCCGACTTTGGCGATGGCGGATTTGCCTTGATCGATCAATCTGCCGTGAATACGACTACAGTGACGATGTACCACACCTATTTCAACCAGACCAACAATCTAATCGGCCTGGCGCGCGTCTTATCGACCGCGAATGCCCAGGATGGAAGTTGGGACTTTCTCGGCTGCGGTGGCGCGGCCAACGGCATTGGCTGCGGCGATAGCGTGCTGTTTTACGCGCCGATGGCGCTCGGGCCCGGAAACCCCAACACGCTCTACTTTGGAACCGACCGGCTGTACCGATCGACGAATCGAGGCGGGAGCATGCAGGTCGTCAGCCAGGCGCCGCTGGGCTTCGGTTATC
>JAYTFQ010000413.1:0-4328 GCA_043734225.1 Anaerolineales bacterium
CGGCAATTCGGCGACGGTGCCGGCCACATCGCCAGCCAGGACCGGGGCGCCCACTTCGGCCGCGGCGGTCTTGAGGTAGGCCAACGCAACCGGGCCAAAGCCGGGCAACTGACCAGCACTGGTGACCGTTCCGGAAACCGGGCCGCCGGCCGTGGCGCGCACTTCGGCGCCAACAGCCACGGGCGCGGCCAGCCGCAGGCCCACCAGGCGGCGGGCCAGCTTACCGCGGCTTTCCATGCGGGCGATGATCTCCTGTCCGATGTAGCAGCCCTTGTGGAAGTTCACCGCCGGCCACAGGTTGGCTTCCAGCGGAATATAGTCTTCAGTAAGCTCAGGATTAGCGGGCTGTCCGGCTTCCAGGCGCAGCATCTGGTAGACATCCTCGCCGGCCGGCACGGCCCCGGCAGCGAGCGCCTGCTGCCAGAGCGCATCCTGGCGAGCATTGGGGGCGATCAGCGTGTAACCATCGCCGGCCAAGGGGCGGCCGCGCCAGACCAGTAGCTCACCGTAGTCCAGGAATTTATTTTCGGCCAACGTGGCCGCACCGGGTTGAATGGCCTCGGCTACAGCGGCGGCGTGGGCGCCAAACAGACCAATCTGGCACAGCTCGACGCCAGCGTCTTCAAACTTGACCTTGTCGTTGTAGAAAATATAGCCGGCCAGCCAGCGCCGCACGGTGGTGGCGCGGCCGGGGCCGGTCAGGCAGAGCACGGTCTCGCCGCGGTTGAGCACCCACAACTGATCGACGATGCGGGCAATTGGGGTAGTGAGCACCGTGGGACGGGCTTCGCCCACGGCCAGACTGGTCAGATCGTTGGTGGACATGCGATGCAGCAAGTCTAGGCGGTCGCGACCGACGGCACGCAGACGGCCTTCCTGGCCGCGCAGCACCGCCACAGCTCCGGTGTGCGCCACGGCGTAGGCATCAGCGGCCGCCAAACCATCCAGGGATTGTTTGATATCGATCGGAGCGTTCATATGGCCATTCTAGCGGCCTGTGGCAGTCTTGAAAAGACCGGAAAACTTGGCGGGTGCGGCGCGGATAACGAGCGATGATCAGTGACGGCTCCGCTCGGCGCTGACATTCACGAAAATCAGAGATAACAAGGATGAGATAGCCCAAAAGGGATGTGTGGTCCAACGGTCGTTGGGCCACACATCCCTTCTGGGCAGGCGTTTGGCCGGCATGTGTGCGGCGCTACATTTGCTTGTGACGCCACTCGGCCAATTCCACGCCGTGTTCATTCTCGTGGGTGACAATATGGTCAACGAAATACTGGTACAGTGGCTTGCCGCCCAGCCAATCGGCGGGGGCTTCCAACTCTTGATCGCTGAGCCCCTGGACGGCCTTCAGTACCTGCGCGTTGACGCCATCGTAGTCGGCCAGGACACGCTCCAGGGGTCGGTCACGGAGCTCTTTGTGCCAGGCTTCGTTTTGGGCCTGGATCAGCGCCTTGTTCCATTGGGTGCGGCCGGGCTTGAGGCCGCGCTTGACCTTGCCCAGGTTGGTGAGCAGGTCCACGTCCCAGGCGGTGACGTGCGCCAGCAGATCCTTGACCGACCAATCGCCGACCGGGCCGGGCGCAGTCAACTCCTCGGCGCTCAGGCCATCCAGCGCCGCATCCAGCTTGGCGCGGGCCGCTTCCAGGGCATCCGTTAGTTCATCGCGGTTCATGGTCTTTATTGCTCCGTGAGCAGAAAAGCAACCAGGTCTGCCAGGTCCTGCGGCCGCAAGCGGGTCTTGAAATCTGGCGGCATCAGCCCGTTGGGAAAACCAGCCACAACGTAGGCGCCGGGTCGCGTAATCGACTCGTACAGGTAGAACTGGGCGCTGTAGCCGGGCTTTCGGCTGGCCGCGCGCGTCGCCACGCCCGCCAGCGACGGGCCGACGATGCGCACGGCCTTCTCCAACGAGTGACAGGCCACACACCCGACCGACGTAAAATCGGCCTTGCCCGCCGCGGCGCTGCCGGGCGGCAGCGCCGCCAGCTCAATCTGGAGTTCCTGCGGCGAATCGGGCGCAAACGCGGGGGTGACCGTGGCGGCCGGCGGCGGGGCGCTGCAGGCCGCCAGCGCTCCCACGAGGAGAAGCTGCCACGCCAGCCGCCGCCCGGCCAGCCCGAGCTTCACCGTGTGAGACTCCGGCTACTTCAACGTGTCCAGGTAGGCGATGATATCCGCCAGCTCTTGCGGCTTAAGCGATGCGCCAAACGTCTGGGGCATGACGGCCGGCGCGAAACCGGTGACGACATAGGCATTCGGCTTAACGATCGATTCGAGCAGATAGGCATCGGCGCTCTTGGCCACGCCAGTGTAGCCGGCGTCGGTAAAGCGATGCTGGGCGCGCGTGCCAATGCCTTCACCAGCGGGCACGCCATTGGCGGCGCTGGCCAGCCACCCGGGCCCAACCGGCGCCTGGATGTGGCAGGCCACGCAGGCATTGGCGGTGGTGAGGGCCTGGCCGCGGGTCGCGTCCCCCTTGGGCAGCGCGGCTAACTGAACCGCGAGGGCATCAGACGGCGAGGTGCCTCCCTGCGTGGGGGCGCCGGGCGGAGTGGTGGCGGTGGCCAAAGCGGCGATCTGGGTGGCCTTGACGGCGTTATCCACGGCCGCGACACCTGTGTACGACGGCACGACAAAGAAGGCCACAATGGCAATGATGACCAGGGCCAGCAGGACGTTAAGCCCGATCAGCATCCCATCGATGGGGTTGCCGGGCAGGCGCTTGGGCCGCGGCTGGCGCAGTTCGGCAATTCGCTGCTCGATCATGGGGATCAGGCGGTCGGGCAAGGTCTTGGGCAGCTTGTCGGCGTTCTTAATGATGTGATCGACCCGGTCGAAGCCGCGCGCCAGGCCAAAACCCACGGCGCCCACGCCGCCGATGAAGACCAGGGCCACCAGCACCAGCACATGCGCGGCGGTCAGGCTGTCGCCGGGGCCGGCGATGATCGACGGCAGGCCGGCGATGTGGGTGCCGGGAAGCTTGAACAACTCGATGCGCAGCAGATCGTTGATGCCCGGCAGATAGCCAAAGGGGCGCGCGTCGCCCCAATAGCGCAGCACCTGCAAGCCGACGATCAGCAGCAAAAGCGCTACCCAAAAGATCGCCAGCGAGCGTGGATTGGTCAGCGGTATGCCCAACCCCTGATTGGACGAGGCCGGCTTAGTGGTGCCGGTACGCTCAGCGGGGGCATCGACCACCGCCGAATTGACGATGCCCAGAGTTTTGGTGAAGCGGTAAAAGACTAGCGCCAGTATGGCCCCGGTGCCAATGGTGCCGCTCACAATGACGAGCAGCGCCACGACAAAGATCAGCCCCTGGGCCTGGGCGGTGGCCGGGTCAGTACTCAACGTGGGCACGTAGCCGCCGCGAGCGAGCGAGGCCGGCCCGCCTAGCAGGGTCCAGGTGGTGTAGCCGCCCACGGCGAGCAAGGCCAGCAGCAAAATGATGGTCAGCAGGTAGCGGCGCAAGGGATCTCCTCCGTGTCAAACATGTTGTCACACACACCCATTGTTTCTGGGGGGCGATCTAGATTATGGCACATTTCAGCCAGCAAAGACGACGGTCATCACCAGCACCAGCGCCGCCAGCAGTCCGGCGGCCAGCCAACCCGCCCGCGCCAGCCCGTGCCGCGTACGGCTGGCAATCCAGCTCCAGGCACCGGCGCCGGCCGCCAGCAGCACCGCCAGCGCCACCCGGCCATATTGGTTCAGCCAGATGACCAGGCTCACATTCCAGGGCAAAGGCGTCCCAGCAGCGCGCACAATGCCGTCGACCGCCGCTTCCACGGTGAAGTGGGCGGTTTCAAGCCCGGCGCCACTGGTGGCCGGCGATAAAAGCACCGTCAAATCGATATGCCAGATGCCTGGTTTGTTGAGGGCGCCACCCGTCCCGGTGAACAACCCTGGCTTCGTTTGCGACAGGTCCAGTATCGTCTGTGCTCCCCCGTCGTCTGGCGTAAAGTACAGGCGAGCCGAGCCAAGTTGACTGATCAGGCCGGCCGGAATGGTCATCATGCCTTCAAACACATTCGATCCGATGCGTGCCGGCGTTAGACGCATCTGGAACGTCCAACCGTCGCTGGTCGCCGTGGGCAAGCTCAGCGGCGCATCACCAACAGCCGCAACGGCGGCCCCAGCCGTGCCGGCGGCGCTGGCCGGCGGCAGTTCGGTCATCACCGCGGCCGCGAAAATTACCGCAATCGTCAGCAGGGCTTCGAGCGCGATCCAGGCCGGACTGCGGCCATTGCTATCCACGGCCCGGCCGCGGACGCTTAATGAATTATAGGCGCCGAAGCCCAACGCGACCACAACCAATAACAGCTTCA
>JAYTFQ010000414.1:0-9679 GCA_043734225.1 Anaerolineales bacterium
GTCGATGAAATCGACGGCCCGGCTCAATACGATTTTTTCGATGATTCTCTACGACAGGCGGAGCAGCCGCTGGCCGGTCGAAGATAGCCATGCCCCAGAACAAAACGATCAGCGGCAGGGCCAGTAGCGCCGTGAGCAGGTGCGTCAGCACCAGCGCCGCATACAGCAGCGCCGCCTGCAGCGGGCCGGCGCGGCCGGGCTGCCGTGCCAGACGATAATACGCCCACAACACCCACGGCAGCAGCCCCAGGCCCAGCGTCTCGGGCAGCGCGCCCCGCGCCAGCGTGTTGAAGTACAGATACGGCGCCAGGCCATAGGCTGCCGCCGCCAGCAGCCCGGCCCCCGGCCCGCCCTGCTCGCGCGCCAGCCGATACGCGCCCCCGGCCGCCAGCAGCCACGCCCCCGCGTAAACCGCCAGCAGGCTGTTCGCTTCGCTCAGGCCCAGGCCGTGGAACAGCGCGCCCAGGTAATACGCCAGCGGGGGATAGTAATTGAAGAGCGGGTAGCCATAGCCATAACCCAGGTCCGTGGCCCAGCGTGGGAACCACGCCCCCTGTGCCAGCAGGTGCTCAAACTCCACCAGCCGGTAAAAGTGATTGAGCCCATCCCCAATCGCCGGATACCCCGCCCGCACCACAGGCCACACGGCCAGCACAGCGATTGCCCCCAAAGCAATGGCACTCGCGCCGGCCGCGCCCTTCCAGCCTCCAGCTTCCAGTTTCCCCCCGCCAGACCTCACCACGTCACTGTGTTACAACCTCAATCGTTCCCAACGGCACGCTCTGCCCCTTCGCGGCCAGGTCGCGATCCAGCACCGGCAGGACGCGCTGGGTAAACGCGTCATACACCGTCAGCGACAAACTGGCCGTGCCCGGCGCCGCGTCCAGCGGAATGGTCAGCCGATGCGTGTCGCGGATGCGTGAACCGGCGATCCATTTCAGCGTCGGGATCGCGCCGCCGGCCGGCGTGCCGTCTGCCAACACTTGCCATTGGTAATTCGGCCCCACCAGCGCCACGCTCATCGTGTCATCGGCCGTGATCGGCCGCGCCGCCAGGAAGTCGAGATCCACCTGAATCGTATCGCCGGGGTGGGCGATCGTCGCCGAGACATGCTGGCCGGTCAGCCAGATGGTATTGCCCAGCGGCACGGACCCCGCCGGCGCGCGCCAATTAATGAACGGCAGCGGCTGCGCCGGTGTCTGTACGTCGCTCAGCGCGGTTTCGGCCAACTGCGTGCCATCCGCCGGCCGGTAGACCCCCGCGGTCAACTGGTAAGCCCCCGGCGGCGCGTCCGGCCGCAGGGGCAGCGTGTAGCGATCCAGCAGCACCTCTCCGGCCACATAGCTGCCGGCCGCCTGCCGCACATCCATCTGGCTGTGCAGTTGCCCGGCCGGGTCCAGCAGGTGCACATACAGGCTCACCTCGCCCCCAGCTGTCGCCGGCTGCCAGGCCGCGGTCACTACCACCTCTTGCGCCGAGACGGACTCCACGCGATAGCCGAGGAAGGCCCACTCGCCAAAGGTCTGCGCCCCGGCCAGGCCGCGCGGCCCCTGCATTAGCCGCGTTGTGCTGACCACCCACGCCGGGCCGAGCGGGATAAAGTGCAGCGGCAGCGCGCGATACTCGGCCTGGAAGAAGCTGGTGACTACCACCGGCCGCTGCGGCAGGGCGGCGTTGATCTCACTCACCCAGTTCTGAGCCAGCGAGGGTCCGCTGGGCGCAACGTATTCCACCGCCACGTCTGGCCGCTGGCCTTCCACCTGCTGCAAATACCACATCGGCGTGGCCCAGTTCCAACTGGACAGGATCACAGCCCCCGGCGGCGCGCCGCTCAGCACCGCCTCGGCATAGTCGCGCGTCGATGTGTCGTGCGCCAGCCAGTAGTAGTTTGGGAAGGTGACGAAGGCCTGCACTGGTATAGCTAGGAAACCTATCCCGATCACGAAAAACCCGACCGCGAAAACGTAGCCAGTCGCCAAGGATCTAATCGCGACAGTGCGGGCACTAGCACCAGCGCTACGCGTATGTGCTGGCATGCGGCGCCACCAGTGCTCAAGCTCTGCCAATCCGAAGCCGGCCCACGCGCCCAGCAGCACATACGCCGGCAGCAAGTACTCCACCGTCTGCGGCGCGCGATAGGTGATGGACACAAACACGTGCGCCGCCGTCGCCGCCAGCAGCGCCCAGCCCAGCCCCCTGGCGCGCACAATGGCCGCCACTGCACCTAGCGCGATCAGCAGCAGCCCCGGCCGGACGAACTCAAAGTCCAAGATGTTCAGGAATATCTTCAGCCGGTCAGGCAGTGCCGCCGGGTTAGCAAAAAAGAACAGGTCGCCGGCAAACCCGCGCGCCAGCACGTGCTCCAGAAAGCCATTCACCGTGGCGATGCGCGGCGGCGCGCCAAACGCCCCGGCCCGCAGCGGGAAGTACAGCCAGGCCGCCAGCGGCAGCAGCCCCACCAGCAGCGGCCACGGACGGCGCAGCACGCCCGGCCGCAGCCACAGCGCGTACACGCCCAGGATGACCATGAGAAAGGCCAGCGAGGCGTGATGGGAGATGCCGATGCCGGCGGCGAGAGAGAAGAGAGAAAGAGAAAGAGAGAGCGAATTGGGCGGCTGTTTGGCCATCACCGCGGCGCGATAAGCCGCCAGTCGCTCCAGCGCCCACGCCGTGGCAAAGGCCGCCGGCATGCGGATGTTGGCCGTGGTGGCCTGCGCCCAAAAGGTGGTCGAAAGCCCCAGCAGGGCCGCCGCGCCCACGCCCGCCAGCGTGCTGCCCGTCAGGCCGCGCACCGCCCGGCACAGCAGCGCCAGCGCCCCCGCCGCCAGCAGCGCCGACAGGAAATTGATGGCCGTGGCCGGCGAAACGCCCGGCATCCGCGAGATCAGCCAGCTCGCCAGGGTGTACAGCGCAAACCCCGGCGGGTGCGCCACCCCCAGCACCGCCCCCACCACCTGGTACTCGCCGGAGTCGGCCGGCAGCAGGCTCGGGGAGAGGGTGAGCGTGTAAAGGGCGAGGAAAACGACGCCAACAAGCGTGTCGACATGACGAATGACGAACGACGGATGACGAAGCGGAGCGTTCTCTTTCTCTCGTGAAGCGTCTCTCTCTTTCTCTTTCATGCCTTTGCTGCCATATATGCCGCCGCCGTTTCGCGCGCCGTCTTCTCCCACGAGAACTTGCGCGCCTGGGCCAGCCCGCGCGCGCGCAGATCATCGTGCACCTGCTGCTCCACGACAATCGTGATGATCGCGGCGCCAAAGTTGCGCGTGTCGTCCGGTGGCAGCAGATAACCGGCGCTCTCCACCACCTCCGGCAGCGAGCCGCCGGTGGTGGTCACCACCGGCACCCCACTGGCCATGGCCTCCAGCGGCGGCAGGCCAAAGCCTTCGTAGCGCGACGGATAGGCGAACACGGTTGCCCCGCGGTACAGCGCCGGCTTGTCGGCCTCGTCCACCGGCCCGATGAATTTCACCGTGTCGGCCACCTCCAGCTCGCGCGCCAGTGCTGGCAGGTCTTCAAACATCAGCCCATCTGGCGTGGGCAGTTGGCCGGCAATCACCAGCGGATAGTTCTGGCCGATTGAGCCCGCCGGCCAGGTCCAGGCCGAAAGCAGGGCTCGCAGGTTCTTGCGCCGGTCGAAACCGCCCACGTAAAAAACGTAGCCCTCCTGCAGGCCATACTTCTCGCGGATCGGGTCGTCCACCCGCCAATCACCGGTCGGCTGATAGGCCGGGCCGGCCGCCAGATAGATCGTGCGTATCTTCTCGGCTGGCAGACCCAGGTGCTGCTGGATGTCGCGCGCCGAGGCGTCCGAATCCGTCAGCGCCAACGTCACGCCGCGCGCCGCCGCCGAGACCAGCGCTGTGTATAACCGCGCCGCTCGCCCGCGCTGATACTCCGGCATCAGTACCGGAATGATGTCATGGATGGTAACGATGATGGGCGCGGGCGAGCTCAGCGGCGGCGCCCAATACGGCACGTGCGCCAGGTCGGCCCGCAAAGCGCGGCAGGCTTGCGGAAACTGCCACTGCTCAAAGCGCAGCTTGGCCCAGTTCGAACTGCCGCAGCGCACCGCATGCACCTGGTAGCCCGCGCCCTCTGGTTTAGGCCTGGCCGTTGCCCCGTTGTCCGGAACCACCAGATGGTATTCGTGCTCCGGCGCCACTCGCGGCAGCCATTCCAGCATCGCCCGCAGGTATTGGCCGCTGCCGGTCTGCACATCGTGCGCCGCGAACCAGCCGTTAATGAGGATGCGCACAACTACCGCTCATACCCATTCGGATGCTCCCGATGCCATTCCCAGGCGGAGCCGATAATGTCGGCCAGCGCCGGGTAGCGCGGCTGCCAGCCCAGCTCGCTCCGGATTTTGTCCGAGGCCGCCACCAGCCGCGCCGCGTCGCCCGGCCGGCGTGGCAGCTCCTGTACTGGGATCCGCTTGCCGGTCACCGCTCGCGCCGTCTCGATCACCTGTCGCACCGAATAGCCCTCGCCGTTGCCCAGGTTATAGGCCAGGGCCGTGTGGCCGGTTTCAGAGGACAGCGCGTCCAGCACCAGCAAATGCGCCGACACCAGGTCGGCAATGTGGATGTAATCGCGGATGGCGGTGCCGTCCGGCGTGGGGTAATCGGTGCCGTACAGGGTGATGAACTCGGCCCGCCCCTGGGCCACGGCCAGCACGCGCGGGATCAGATGGCTTTCGGGCTGGTGCGCCTCGCCTCGGCCGGGCAGCGCGCCGGCGGCGTTGAAATAGCGCAGCGCGGCGAAGCGCAGGCCGTGCACGCGCTGGTACCAGCCCAGCATCTGCTCCACCATGCGTTTGGTTTCGCCATAGGCGTTGGCCGGCGCGATCGGCGCTGCTTCGCTCAGCGGCTCGTCGCTGCCGGCAAAGATCGCCGCCGTGGATGACAGCACAAAGCGCGTTATCCCGTGCCGCACGCTGGCCTCGATCACGTTCAGCGAGCCGGCCACGTTGTTGGCGAAGAACAGGCCCGGGCTGCGCATGCTCTCGCCCGCCTCGATATAGGCGGCGAAGTGCATCACTGCCGCATACGCCTCCGACGCCAGCAGGTTGTCCAGCGCCGCCCGGTCGGCCAGGTCGCCATGCACAAAGCGCGCCCCGGCCGGCACCGCCGCCCGGTGTCCGTGCGAGAGATTATCAAAGACCGTGACCGCGTGCCCGGCGCTCAGCAGCGCCTCGGCCGCCGCCGAACCAATATAGCCGGCGCCGCCGGTGACGAGGATATGCATCAATTCCCTATCCCTTTCAAACCCCGTGGCCCCGCCGACTCAAGCAAGCCAAGAATCACTCTGGCGCGCTGGCTGTGCCGTGGGTGAATCGTTTCCGACCACCACCCCCTCCTGGTCGAATTCGATCGTTGACTTCCAACCCCAACCCTTATTTTCTTCGCGTCTTGGAGTCTTTGCGGTTAAGTATTTTCCCCCCAGTCCCACCCCAACTCTTTGCCCGCCTCCCGCCCGCGCTCGATCTCCGGAAACGGGAACATCCCCGCCTCGATCGCGCGCACGGCGGCGTTCGTGGTGCGCAGCACCGTGCTGGCCTGCGGCGGGGTCAGTAATCCCAGGTCGAGCCCCGTGCCCACTTCGTCCAGGTCGAATACCCTGGCCTCGCGCCCGCCTCGCTCAACCAGAATATCCGCGAACATATCCTGCATGATCCAGCACTCGCGCGCCGCGTCCCAAAAGATATCGGCCACATGGATGAACCACGACCAACGCTCATTTGGCGACGGCCGGCGGATGTTCTCGATCACGCCCAACCCGCGCCTGGGCAAGTAGTAGATGCGCGTGTCCGGGCCGTAGTTGTGGCCGGTTGGGTCAGCCCGCTCAATCAGCAGCTCGTCATCCACCTGCCACCAGCGCCAATCGTCCGCTGGCCAGGCTCGGAAGGCCGCCACTTTTTCGTCCAGATGCCGCGCCACCACCCCCGGCGGGTTTACCCGAAAGTCATCGCCCGCCGGGTTATGCTCCTTGCCATACCGCCACCAGATCACCAGGGTCTTGTTCATGTCTCGATGTAGCGCCGCGGAAAAATGCCGGCAGCGATCTCCTCGCCCAATCGGGCGAAGGTGGCGCGCGCGTTTCCAATTTGTTCGGCGGTGAGCAGCCCCTGCTGAATAGCGTCACCGAACTCATCTTCGTCCAGCGCCATCGGCGGCTGTCCGGGCGCTAGCCAATAGTCCAGGAACAGGTCGTCCAGGTAGTAGTCATCGCCAACCTTGCGCAGCGGTGTCGCGATATCCGAGTAATACCCGGCCAATTCACCGCTTTCGAGATACACCGCCAGGATGTGGAAGTACTCGTGGTAGAAGTAGTGGTTGCGCACGCTGCCCACCATCGTCCCCTCGGGCAGCATGTGCTGCCGCCAAAAACCCTGAGATAGTCCCAGGCGCGCCTCGATTGGGATCACGCTGTGCGTCGTCAGGCGCTGGCCGTTGTTTGTTACCAGGCCTTCGCGGTAAAAGGTGGTGCCTCGTGCGGAAAGGCGCCGATAATGAATGTTGACTTCCATTGCTTATGTCAGACTCACGCCCTGCCCTGAAGCCCGATTTCCCAGAGCGAACTACCAGTTACCACGCACCACGTACCACTCACCAGGTACCACGCCCCACGTCCCCCTTACCCCTTCAGCATCTCCATATTCGCAATACTCGCCACCAGGCGCTTCATCCCCACCGCCTCAAAGGCCACATCCACTTCCTCATCGTCGCCGCGCACGCGGCTGTCGATGACAATGCCCTCGCCAAACATCTTGTGCCGCACGCGCTGCCCGGACCGGTAGCGTGTGGCCGGAGCCGGAGCCGGAGCCGGCGCCGGGCGGCTGGCACGCGCGGCCCCCGCGGTCCCCGCGCCTCCCGATGGCGAGCTTGGGCCGTCCCAGCGCGTGGCCTTCTGAAAGTAGGCTTCGGCCTTGGCCTGCTTGCGCGACAGGTTGCCCTTGAGCAAATGCTCGGGGATGTCGTCAAAGAAGCGTGAGGCCTCCGACGGCCCCGAGTCGCCATACAGCGACCGGCGGAAAGCGCGCACCAGGTACAGCCGGTCCTTGGCGCGCGTCATGCCCACGTACATCAGCCGGCGCTCCTCGTGCATCGCCTCCGGGTCTTCAAATGACCGTTGGTGCGGCAAAACACCCTCGTCCAGCCCCACGATGAACACCACCGGGAATTCCAGCCCCTTGGCGGCGTGCAGCGTCAGCAGTGTCGGCGCCTGCGCCTCCTCGGCCAGGGTGTCCTGGTCCGAAACCAGCGCCACCTGCTCCAAGAACTCGCCCAACGGCGTTTGCGGGTTCTCGGTCGCCACGCCGCGCAGTTCCACCACATTGCCCCACCGCTCCAGGCCCTCATCCGTGCCATCGTTGACAAAGTCGGAGTAATTCACGTCGGCCACGATGGTGTCAAACAGTTGCCCCACTGTCATTTCAGCCTTGGCCTGCTGCCAGCGCTCGAGCAGTTTGCCAAAGCCAGCCAGCCCGGTCCAGGCCTTGCCCGCAAACTGCGCGGTAAAGCCCGATTGGGCTCCATTCGTCGCCAGGTCGCGCAGCACCGCTGTCGCGCTCACTCCCGCCGCCCCGGCGGCGCTGGTCAGTTGCTCCAGCGTCTTAGCCCCCAGCCCGCGCGTCGGCGTGTTGATCACCCGCATCAGGCTCACGCTGTCGGCCGGGTTGTGCACCACCCGCAGATAGGCCACGATGTCCTTGATTTCCTTGCGGCCGTAGAAGCGCTGCGCTCCCACCAGCTTATACGGGATGCCGGCCCGCAGGAAGGCCTCTTCCACCGCGCGCGATTGGGCGTTGGTGCGGTACATCACCGCGCAGTCGCCCGGCGCAAACTCGCGGCTGCGCGCCAGCTCGACAATCGTGGTCACCACGAACTCGGCCTCTTCCTGCTCGTTATAGGCCTCGTACGCAGTCAGTGGCGCGCCGCCCTTGCGCTCCGTAAATAGCTGTTTGTGCGTGCGGCCCGGGTGCTTGTCGATCACCGCCATGGCGGCGTCCAGGATCAGTTGCGTCGAGCGATAGTTCTCTTCCAGCAGCAGCACCTGCGCGTCAGGATAGTCTTCCTGGAAGCGGCGCACGTTGCGGTAATCCGCCCCGCGCCAGCGATAGACGCCCTGGTCCGGATCGCCCACCACGTACAGGTTGCGCTGCTTGGCCGTCAGCAGCTTCAGCATGGCGTACTGGGCCGTGTTCGTGTCCTGGAACTCGTCCACCAGGATGTGCTCGTAATAGCGCTGGTAGCGCGCCAGCACGTCTGGGTTGTCGTTCAGCAGCGCCACCGCCCCCATCAGCAGGTCGTCGTAATCCAGCGCGTTGTTGGCCGCCAGCAGCGCCTGATAGCGCACGTACAGCCGCTTGACGATCTCGTCGATATACGTCGCCGCCGCGTACTCGTCCGGGCCGATCAGCTCGTTCTTGGCCGCCGAGATCTTGTTGAGCATCTTCTGCGGCGTGTATTGTTTTTCGTTGAGGTTCAGTTCTTTCAGCGCCAGCTTCATCAGCGCCTGCTGGTCCGAGTCGTCGTAGATAACGAAATCCGCTGTCACCGCCGTGTGCTGCGCCTCGCGCCGCAGCAAGCGGGCGCAAATGGAGTGGAAGGTGCCGATGGTCAGCCCGCGCAGCCCGCCCTGCTCGGCCAGCAGCCCCTCCACCCGGGTCTTCATCTCGCGCGCCGCCTTGTTGGTGAAGGTCACCGCCATAATGCCGCGGGGCGGCACGCCCAGTTGGCCCACCAGGTAGGCAATGCGATGGGTCAGCACCCGCGTCTTGCCCGAGCCCGGCCCGGCAATCACCAGTGTCGGCCCCGGCCGGGCGGTCACCGCGGCGCGCTGTTGTGCGTTTAGGGAGTCAAGGCTTTCCATGGGTGCGGGGATTCTATCATAGGCGCTCGCGTGTTTGACATTCGGGGGGGTCGCATTACACTCCTGACTGTGTCGACTCGCATACTTGAAATCCGCCGTCATGCCCTCACTAAGAAAGGCGTCGATCGCGGCCATGGCTCGCACCTGTCGGCCGAGGGCGTAGCGCAGGCGCGCCGCCTGGGGGACCAAATGGGGCCATTTGACCGGGTGCTGACGAGCCAGATTCCGCGCACGCTGGAAACCGCCCTGGCTATGGGCTTTGCCGTCGATGAACAACTCGATGTGCTCGGAGACATCCCGGCCAACGTCTGGGACGAAATCGGGCACCAGGAACGCTGGCAGTGGCCGCGGCCTTCGTTACATTTGCAGAATATGTAGCTCGCTCTGGTCCAACCGCGCGCCTGGGCCAGCGCTAACGGGCGGTTTGGCTCGAGGCGCTCGAATCGGTCTCGGATGGCGGCGGTGTCTTGATCATTTCACACGGTCGCGTGATCGAGGCCGGGTTGGTCACTTGCCTGCCGGACGGCGACTTTGCCAATTGGCGTACGCCCTTTCAGCATGGTGAGGGCGTCCGGCTGAAGTATCAGCATGGCCGCTTTGACGATATTCAATTTATTCGACCATAGGTGTTGCGTATAAAATCTGAAGAACTTCGCTCTCTGTAAGCTCCCCTCAAACAGCACCCCAATCGCCGGAGATCAGCGTCTCGCGCGGGGTCGTGCCGCGCGGCCGAGCCGGCGCACCTCAATGAATGATATGAAAAAAAGTGTGCTGTGAGCCGTCGATGAAATCGACGGCTCAC
>JAYTFQ010000415.1:0-2650 GCA_043734225.1 Anaerolineales bacterium
GCCCGACGCCCCAAGGCGTCGGGCCACACCATCCAATTCGGCCAAAACATCATGGATTTCCTGGGTCTCCTTGGAGGGAAGAATGACCATTGTATTGACCTGGCTGGGTCACGCGGCGATTACGCTGGCGGTGGGCGGCACGCAACTGCTGATTGACCCGTTTCTAACGGGCAATCCGGCCGCGAGCACGACGCAGGACAAGGTGGCGGCGGATTTCATCCTGATCTCGCACGGGCATGGTGACCACGTGGGCGACAGTGTGGCCATTGCCCGCCGCACCGGCGCCACCGTCATCAGCAACGCCGAAATTGCCGGATGGTTCGGCAACCAGGGCATCACCGCCCACGGCCAGCACATCGGCGGCGGCTTTCAGTATCCATTTGGCTACGTCAAGCTGACCCAGGCGCTGCATGGCTCGGCCATGCCGGATGGCAGCAATGGCGGCAACCCGGCCGGCTTCCTCATCACGGTCGAGGGCAAGAAAATCTACCTGGCCTGCGATACCGGCCTGTTCGGCGACATGCGCCTGATCGGCGATGAGGGCCTGGACCTGGCCGTGCTGCCCATCGGCGACAACTACACCATGGGGCCGGACGACGCCTTGCGCGCCGTCAAGCTGCTGCGCGCTAAGAATGTGATCCCCATCCACTACAGCACCTTCGACCTGATCAAACAGGACGCCCACGCCTGGGCCAAACGGGTAGAGGCCGAAACCGAGTCCAGGGTCACGGTGCTCAATCCGGGCCAGAGCTTCACGCTGGCATGAGGCGCCTCAGCCTTCCGCTGGTCCTGCTGGTCCTGGCGGCGCTGGCGTGCAATTTCGCGCCGCCCGCGCCACCGCCCACTGCCACCGCTACGCTGACAGCGACGCCCTCCGGCATACCGCCCAGCGCGACGGCGGCCGCTAGCGCCACGGTCCCGGCGACGGCCATTCCCAGTGCTACCGCGGCGCTCACGGAGCCGCCCCCCACCGAGACGCCGGCCGCCACCGCCACCGTGGGGCCTAGTGCGACTGACACCCCGGCGCAGGCGGCCACAACCGAACCCGCCGCCTCGGGCACGCCGGCCGCCAAGCCAGGAGGCCAGGGCAATTTGAGCTTTGTCGCCTACGTCCTCAAAGGCCAGTTGTTGGTGACTGACGTCACCGGCGGGGTGGTCGGCGGCACGACGCAATATACCCAGGCCGCGGTCAACGACGGAGTGTATGACCTGGTCTGGTCGCCGTCGGGTGAGTTTATCGCCTTCACCTCGGCCGGCAACAACCGCGACGCGCACGTGTTTGTCGTCCACGCGATTGGCGCGGGCACGCCTGTGGATTTGGGGTTAGGCAGCCAGCCGAGTTGGTCGCCCGACAGCACGCGCATCGCCTTTGTGCGCGAGGGCAACATCTGGATCACCCTGGTCGACAACCCGCAGCCGCAGCAGTTGACCAACCAGCAGCGGTGGGGCTGGGGCCGGCCGGTTTTCACGCCCGCTGGCGATGCCCTGGTGGTCAGCGGCCAATCCGCTGACAACATGGGCGCGCAGGGCAACACCGAGTTTGACCTGGAAACCCTGCCGCTGGACGGCTCTGGCACGCTGACGCCGCTGCCGGGCATGACGGCCAAGATCGACGGCCGTCTGCCCTATGATCTGCGCTTCTCGCCGGACGGGACCAAGCTGTCTTTCTCCACCTCCTGGCACCTGAGCGCCTGCGCCTCGGCCGGGCAATACTACGTGGCCAACGCCGACGGCAGCCAGATGACGCAGTTGAGCAGCAGCCAGTTAAGCGCGCTGCTCCAGGCCGGCCAGGATTTCTATTATCTGCCGGAAGGCTATGCCTGGAACCGGCAGAGCGACGGCCTGCTGATCAGCAGCTTCGTTGTCGACTGCACTAACTTTGCCGGCACGCACCTGGGCGATACGCTGTCGGCGGTGACGCTAACCGGCAATGAGAACGTACTCTCGGTCGGCTTTTACGGTTCGCCCAGCTACGACCGCACCGGCAGCCTGATCGCCGTTGGGCAGCCGGACACGCAGGGCGCCATTGGCCAGGTGGTGCTGCTGGACGCAACCGGCCACCTGGTGGCCACGGTCGGGCCGGGTGACTTGCCGCAGATGCAGCCGTAAGGCAATGGCTGCCGCGAACGGGCCGAAGGTCGGTGAGCCAGGGTGCGGCTGGCAGAATGGCCCGATTCCCGATTCTGGCAGTCTTGACGCGCCTTGCCGCGCCAGCCTATAATAGCTTGTGGCTTGTATGTTGAGGCGTTGTGAAGGAGTATCCCCATGACTGAAGATGAAAAGACCCATTCCCATCCGCATCCATTTGACGGATTTGTGACCGATGAAGCGCGCCAGCACATGCGCGCCGCGCGGGACGAGATGCGCCAGAGCGTTGAGGCGCTTTTCCCGCCGGGCTTCATCGAGCACCGGTGCGCCGCGCGCACAGAAATGTTCAAGGCCGCGCGCAGCCTGCTCGACTCGGCCATCCAGCGCATGGAGCAGCGCGAGCAAGGGACGACCACCAAGGCCTAAGTTCCCGCGATCGAAAAAAGGCCGGGCCACGCGCCCGGCTTTTTGTTTAATATTTATCTCTACTCAGGGCTGCCAGCGACGAACGAGGGTGATCACTGAAAAAATCGTGTGCAGCAGCGCGGTCGATTTCATCGAC
>JAYTFQ010000416.1:0-3376 GCA_043734225.1 Anaerolineales bacterium
CGTGATTCGCACGCAGCTTCCCTATTTAGGCCGGATTCTTGCTACCGAAGTGGGGCGTCTGCCCTGGCGTTTTCGGCGAAACATAGTTCTTGCAGTAGAATCATCCATGATTACTTTATTCACAGCGAAGTGTCCACGCCATCCGGCTGGGTCGTTACAAATTTTCATTGATCATCGCCGTCCCGACTGAGCACAGACAATGACACCCTATTTGACTGACCCCAGCGGCCAGAAACATTTGCTGTCCGGCGAGCGGCTGACCATCGGCCGGGCGGTGGCCTGCGACATTGTGGTGACCGGGGCGCGGGCGTCACGCGAGCACGCCCGGCTGAGCCGGACCGGGCGGCAGGTGCTGCTGGAAGATCTGCACAGCACCAACGGCAGCTATTTGAACGACGAGCGCGTGCTGGGCGCGGTGGAACTGCACGACGGCGACCGGGTGAGCATTGGCGAGGTGGTGTTCACCTTCCACGACCCGGACAGCACCTACCGCGACGCGGCTGTGCCGGAGCTGGAGCTCGACCTCGCCGCCCACATCGTGCGCGTGAACCGGCGGGTGGCGCAACTGACGCCCAAGGAGTTCGCGCTGCTGGCCTGCCTGTACGCGCGACGCAACCAGGTGTGCTCCAAAGACGAGATCGGCCGGGCGGTGTGGCCGGAATACCAGGCGGATATCTTCGATTATCAGATTGAGAACCTGGTGCGGCGACTGCGCGCGCGCGTGGAGCCGGACCCCAGCCAGGCGCGGCTGCTGGTGACGGTGCGCGGCCGGGGCTATAAGCTGGTGGCGCCCGAATAGCCAATTGTTAGCCAGGCGATAGGCAGGCCGGCCAGCCGGGCCGTATGCTGATTGACATCCAAGCATACGAAAGGCTGACCATGACGACTTCTGCTTCCCCTCTGACCGCAACTTCAAACCCGAATATCCCGCGCCGGCGCTCCAGCGGACGGCTGTGGGGCGGACTGGGCCTGCTCCTGGCGGGCGCCGGGCTGCTGCTGAGCGCCGGGCAACTGCAAGCCGATAACTGGTGGGCGGTGTTCATTTTGCTGCCGGCGCTGGCCGGGCTGGGCGGCGCCGCCCTGGCGCTGCACGCCAGCGCGGGGCGCTTCAACTGGTGGGCGCGGCTGAACCTGAGCAGCGGGCTGGTGGTGCTGGCCGTGGCGCTGATCTTCCTATTCCACGTGGATTGGTCGATCGGCTGGACGCTGATGCTGATCGTCTCCGGGCTGGCGCTGTTCATCAGCGGCAGCGCGCCGGGCCTGCCGCTGGGCAGCCTGCGGCGCAGCGCGGGAGCGCTGTTGATGTGGTGCGGGCTGTCCACAATGGCGCTGGGCGTCACGTTCTGGCTGGACCGGCTGGGCGTGATTAGCTTGACGGAACTTTTCGGCGCCACGCGCTGGTGGAGCGCCTTCATCCTGCTGCCAGGGCTGGGCGCGCTGCTGAGCGCGCTGATCATCCGGCTGTGGCGTGGGCAGCCGGCTGTGGCGTGGGCAGCCGGCCGGGGCCAGGCTGCTGGCCGGCAGCGGGCTGGCGCTGGTGGTGAGCGCGGCGGGCGAGACCATGGGGGTGGACGCGCGCTGGACGGCGCCGGTGATGCTGATGCTGGTGGGGCTGGCGCTGCTGTGGCCGGCGGGCTGGCACGAATAGATTATTCCCGAAATCGATCCGCGCGCCGCTCGGCGCACGGATCGATTTCGGGATGATCGCTACGCCAATGCAAACTGCGCTAGAATCGCGGGGCCGCGCGGTGACTGCCAATCAGTCCGCCGCCGGCCACATGACAACCGGCTCACTGGAAGGACAGACCCTCGGCCAGTATCAGGTGCTGGCGCCGCTCGGCGCTGGGGGGATGGCGCGCGTCTACCGCGCCTATCACCCGCAGTTGGCGCGCTATGTGGCGGTGAAGGTGCTGCGCGACGACCTGGCGGCCGGGCCGGAATTCCTGGCCCGCTTCCGGCGCGAGGCGCAGGCGGTGGCGGGCCTGCGCCACCCGCACATCGTGCAGGTGTTCGATTTCGACGCGCAGGGCGATGTGGCGTACATGGTGATGGAGCTGTTGGAAGGCGACACGCTGAAGGCGCGGCTGCACGCGCAGCGCGATCCGGCGGCGGGCAGCGCCCTGCCCCTGGGCGAGGCCGGGCGGGTGATGCTGGATGCGCTGGACGGGCTGGGCTACGCGCACGGCGAGGGGCTGATCCACCGTGATTTGAAGCCGGCCAATTTGATGCTGACCCGGCGCGGGCAGGTGGTGCTGACGGATTTTGGCATCGCTCAAATGGTGGGCGCGACGCCGCAGACACTGACCGGCACGCTGCTGGGGACGCTGAACTACATGGCGCCCGAGCAGGGCCTGCGCGGCGAGTGCAGCCCGCGCAGCGATTTGTACGCGCTGGGGATTGTGCTGTATGAAATGCTCACCGGGCGCGTGCCGTTTGAGGCCGATACGCCGTTGGCCATTTTGATGAAGCACGCCAACGCGCCGCTGCCCGCGCCGCGCGCGCTGAACCCGGCCCTGCCGGCGCCGCTGGAGCGCGTGCTGCTGAAGGCGCTGGCCAAAGAGCCCGAGGCGCGCTATGCCAGCGCGGCGGAGATGAGCGCGGACCTGCAAGCCGCGCTGCACGAGGCCGGGGTGACGGTGCCGGAGAGTCTGGCAGTGCCGGAAAGACTGGCGGCGCCGGACCAACTGGCGGCGCCACCCTCGGCGCCCGGGCAGAGGCCGCTGGTGGTCTCGGGCCAGGCGCGGGCGGCGCTGGCCGGCGCGGCGATTGCCCGCGACGCGACCGAGCCGCTGCCGCGCATGCCCGCTGCCGAGGCGGTGACGGCGCGCGGCCGGGCGCGGGCGATTTATGTGAGCCTGTGGACGGTGGCGGCGGTGAACCTACTGAGCCTGGCGCTGGCCGGCGCGCTGGGACGCTTGCCACAATTTGCGAGCGCCGGCTGGCCGGCGGAAGTGCTGCTGGCGGCGCTGACGCTGAGCTTGCTGATGGAGGCGCTGGCCACACCCTGGCTGGTGATCCCGGTGAGCATCCTGGCGGACACGGCGGTGCTGCTGGGGTATTACGCGGCCTCCGGGCAATGGCGGCAATGGTTTTGGTGGCCGGTGCTGGCGCTGGTGCTGCCGGCCCAATGCGTGCTGCTGCTGCGCTGGGCGCGGCCCAGGCTGGGGCCGTCGTGGCGGGCGCGGCGGCTGGGGCTGGCGGCCAACGCGGCCTGCGCGGCGCTGATGGTGCTGGAGCTGGCGCTGGCGCTGGTCATCGCAACCCGATAGACGGTGCCAGAGAGTCACGGACCACCGGAGTTCGCTCAGGCTGGCCAACGAAGATCGATGAGAACTACCGAAAGAATCGTGTCAGCCGGGCGGTCGATTTCATCGAC
>JAYTFQ010000417.1:0-11295 GCA_043734225.1 Anaerolineales bacterium
GCGCCGCGGCGGCCAGGCGGCGCGCCAGCACGGCGGCCAGGTACGCGGGGCCAAAGGCTTCGAGCCGCAGCGTGGATAGTGTCAGGCCAGCGGACCCAAAGATCGGCGTCAGGTCTTCGTGGCTGCCCAGGATCAGGCGCAGTCCGGCGCGGGCAGCGGCTAGCAGCCGGCGGCGCTCACTCGTTCGTAAGCGCTGGGCTTCGTCTAGCAAGAACACGCGCAAGCCAGCCACTGGGGAGTTGAATGTATCCTGGCCAATTGCCAGATATTCATAGGCAGCGCTTCGGCCGGCGCGCCGCAACTGTTGCGCCAGGCCCAGCAAAGTGCTGGTCTTGCCGCGCCCCATTTCGCCTAGAATTTGCAGGTGTCCGGCGCCAGCGGCGGCGACCATGATTTCTTCAGGCAGCACAACGACATCCGCCCACTCCTCGTCCGTGAGCGCACGGAAGGGATTGGAGCGGAAACCGAGGGCGTGGAAGGGAAAATAGGGATCGCGCATCTTGAAGGACAAAGAATGAAAACTATGACCTGGCGGATTCTATGCTAGATTCCACAGATGACGTTGTCGAACCTTCTCGTTCGCCGGTTGGTGCGTGCAGGCTTGCTGTTGGTCTTTCTGGCCGCGCTGCCAGGCGTCCCGGCGGCAGCGACCGTTTTAGCCGACCTGTCGCCCAGCGTCCTGAGTAAGATCGACCCGCGGGTGCTGGCCCAAACAGCCAACGGCGGGCAGGCGGAATTCCTGGTGGTACTGGCCGACCAGGCCGATCTCAGCGGCGCCGCGGCGCTGCCCACCAAGCTGGAGAAAGGCCGCTATGTATTTCACACGCTCCTGGCCATGGCGCACAGCACCCAGGCGCCGCTGCTGGCCTGGCTCCAGGCGCAGCATGCCGAATACCGGTCTTACGCCATCGTCAATATGCTGTGGGTGAAGGGCGACGCCCGCCTGGCGCAAGCGCTGGCCGCCCGGGCGGATGTGGCCAAGCTGGAGGCCAACCCGTTGGTTCACGGCGCTCAAGCGGCCCCGCGCCTGTCAAACTCCCCCGCGGGTGCGCCCGCGCCGGCGGGCATTGAGCCAAATGTGACCTATATCCACGCCGACCAACTGTGGACGCTGGGCTTCAAGGGCCAGGGCATCGTCATCGGCAGCGGCGACACCGGCGTGCAGTGGGACCACCCGGCGCTCAAGCCTCACTATCGCGGCTGGAACGGCAGCAGCGCCGACCACAACGACAACTGGCACGACAGTATCCACGACAGCAGCAGCGGCAGTTGCGGGTTTGACTCGCCCGCGCCGTGCGACGACTTCGGCCATGGCACGCATACCACCGGCACCGCCATAGGCGACGATGGCAGCGGCAACCAGATTGGCGTGGCGCCCGGCGCGCAGTGGATCGGCTGCCGCAACATGGACCAGGGCATTGGCACGCCAGCGCGCTATATCGAGTGCTTCGAGTTTTTCCTGGCGCCCTACCCGCTCACCGGCACCGTCGCCGACGGCACCCCAGACCTGGCGCCCGATGTGACCACCAACTCCTGGACCTGCCCCATCTCGGAGGGCTGTAGCGCGGACATTCCAAACGTGCTGCGGGCCGCCATCCAGGCCCAGCAGGCGGCGGGCATTCTCACCGTGGTGGCCGCCGGCAATGATGGTCCGGACTGCAGCAGCGTGGCCGAGCCGCCCAGCATCTATGGCGAGGCCTATACCGTTGGCGCGCTCCAGACTGGCAGCGACAGCATCGCCTTCTTCAGCGGGCGTGGGCCGGTGACGTTTGACGGCAGCAGCCGGCGCAAACCCGATATCAGCGCCCCGGGCACGAACGTCCGCTCCAGTGTGCGCGGCAACGGCTATGGCAATTTGAGCGGCACGTCCATGGCAACGCCCGCCGTCGCCGGAGCCGTGGCGCTGCTGTGGTCGGCGCTGCCGGCATTGCGCGGCCAAATGAGCATGACCGAGCAAATTTTGAACGACTCGGCCGTGCCCCTGGACTCAACCGTGTGCGGCAGCACCGGCTGGCCCAACAACACCTTTGGCTATGGCCGTTTGGACGTGAAGGCGGCCTATGATCTGGCTGGGCTGTTGGCGGGCGCGGTGACGGGGACCGTATCCAGCAGCCTCGGCGGGCAAATCTCGGGCGCGAAGGTAAGACTGGATGAAAATCTGCTGAACTATGTCGCGACCACCAGCCCGGCTGGGCTGTACAATCTCTCTTTGCTCTCAGGCACCTACACCGTCACGGCATCGGCCTTCGGTTATCTGCCGTTCTCAGTCGGCGGCATGAGCCTGCCCGCCGGTATCACCACCACCCTGCCCCTCACTCTGACACCCGCGATCAACTATTTTCTGCCCTTTGTGGCCAACTAACCATGGCGCCCATCACCAGCAAATCTAACCCCAAAATCAAAGAAGTGCGCGCGCTGAAAGAACGCAAGGCGCGCGCTGAAAGCGGCCTGTTTGTGGTGGAAGGCATCCGGCATGTGGCCGAGGCGCTCGAAGCCGGCGCGCCCGTGGAGTATCTGGTCTACTGCCCGGAGGTGCTCACCAGCCCATTTGGCCGCGAACTGGTGGAGCAACAGCGCGCCCGGCGCCTGCCGGTGCACTCCGTGACGGCGGCGGTGTTTGCCACGCTCTCCGAGCGCGAGAACCCCACCGGGCTGCTGGCCGTGGTGCGCCAGCAGCGGCGCCGGCTGGCCGAGCTGAACCCGCACAACCTGGGCTGGGGCGTAGCGGTAGTGGCGCCGCAGGACCCCGGTAACCTGGGCACCATTGTGCGCACCATCGACGCCGTCGGGGCGAATGGCCTGCTGCTGCTGGATAGCGGGGTGGACCCCTATCACCCCACCGCCGTGCGCGCCAGCCTGGGCTCATTGTTCTGGATACCGATGGCGTCGGCGTCTTTCTCCGAATTCGCGGCCTGGGCCAAGCAGAACGCCTATCACGTCTATGGCACATCCGCGCACGGCGCCACCGGCTATCAGCAGGTGGCAGCCTATCAGCGCCCGGCGATCTTGCTGCTGGGCAGCGAGCGCGAGGGGCTGACGCCAGAGCAACAGGCGATATGTGAACGGATGGTCAAGCTGCCGATGAAGGGACGGGCGACCAGCCTCAACCTGGCGGTGGCGGCGGGGGTGATGCTGTATTCGATGTTGGAGAAGATGTAATCCGAATTTCTCTGCGTGCTCAGCGCACTCCGCGGTGCAACTCTCGCTGTTCCAACCGAACGAGCGGACACATCGGTCCGCGCTTACCTCCCGATAGCTGTCCCCGGCTGGGCCTCGCCCAGCAGCGCGGCCCGCACCAGCCCGGGTGTGACGCCGGAGAAAATGTGCACGCGCGTACCGGGCACGGCTTCACACAGGGTTAGCATCTCGCGCACTTTGCTGGCCATGCCGCCGGTGACATCCGTGGCGCGCGAGCCTCCCAGGCCGTCCAGGGACGTGCCGGCCGTTACCTGGGAGATGACCTCGCCGTCCGGCCAGGTGGTTAGCACCCCCGGCTCGATGCCGGCCAACAAGATGCGCTCAGGCGGCAGCCGGCCGGCCAGAAAACGGAACACATCCTCGGTTGACACAATCGTTCCGCCGCGCGCCTCATCCAATGCCACATCGCCAAAGACCAGCGGCACCAGATCGTGCGCCAAAGCCGCCCGCAGCGGCTCCAGCGCCAGCGACTGAATGACGCCGTCGCGGCAGACGGCCGAGGCCGAGGGCGGCAAGTTCAGCACCGGCAGGCCGGCGGCCCGTGCGGCATCTACCACCAGCCGGTTGAGCTCGCCGGCCACAGCCTGCACCTCTGCCAACCCACGCCACTGCTCCGGCGTGCGCACGCCCTGGCGGGTGCCAAACTTGCCGGCCTCCACATGACCAAATGAACCGCTGCCGTGCCCCAGCAGCAACTGCTGCCCCGGCCGGGCCTGTCGAGCGGATGCGATCTCCTGCATCAGGCGCGCCAAAACCTCCGGCCGCGGCGTGCGCGGACGGAGTTTGTCGGTGATGAGGGAGCCGCCGAGCTTTAGAAAGGTCAACATTGATTGCAGTACGGTGTGGGCGTGTAGGCGTGTGGGCGTGTGGGCGTTTTTCTCCCACACCCCCATCCCCCCACACGCCCACACTTACTCATTCGATCACCGTTTGAATAACTCGCACCGCCCCCGCCGCCCGCAGCGCCGCCTCAACCGCGGAGTGGGTGGCTGGCGTGATCAGTGCCACGATGTTGCCCCCCCGGCCGCCACCGGACAGCTTAGCGCCCAAAGCGCCAGATTGTTCCGCGGCAGTGACCAGCCGATCGAGCGCAGGGGATGACACGCCCAGTTCGCACAGCAGGGCCTGATTGCGCTGCATCAACTGGCCCAGGTCGTGGGGCCGGTCAGTTTCGAGGCTGGCGCGCGCCTGACGAGCAATGTCGCCAATCGACTGGAACAGGCGCGCATAGCGTTCGGGTTCGCGCTCGTAAGCCGCGCGCACATCGCCCACGGTCAGCCTGGTGGGGCTGTGCAGGCCGGAATCGGCGATCAGCAGTTGAAAAGGCCGAGCGACCCGCAGCGGCAAGGGCGGCTGGCCCTTGACGAAATACACCGGCTGGCCAAAAACCACGACTGTGTTGTCAATGCCGGAGGGCGTGCCATGCAACAGCTTCTCGGTCTCGAACACCATCGCCGAGAGTTCAGCCGGCTCGAGCGCCAGCCCCAGGCATTGCGCCAGCGCGCGCAGCGCAGCCGTGCACAGCGCCGCGCCCGAGCCCAGGCCGGCGGCGATGGGGATGGTGCTGCTCAGCCTCAACTCAGCGGCAGGCAGCCGCTCCAGCTCGGCGCGGGCGCGGGCCAACTCGGCGGCGCGGGCCAGGGGGTCACCGGCGGGCGCGTGTTCCAGCCGATAGCGGCGCCCCAGGTCAGCGGCGTCGATCCAGAAACCGTCGCCGCCGGGCGTCACAACCGCCGTGGCCTGCACCTGGGTCACCGGCACTGCCAGCGCCGGCTGGCCATAAACCACGGCGTGCTCGCCAAACAAGATCACCTTGCCGGGCGCGACGCCCGTGAAGGAAGTCATACATGCTTGCTCAGATACAGGACCGCCACCGCCGCCAGGCCCCACAGCACGAAGGTGATTTGCAGCGGCCGATCGGTCAGCACCAGTTCGTCCGGCGCGCCGCCCTCGCCCTTGATGTGAATCAGATACAAATAGCGAAAGATGCCGTACAGCACGAACGGGATCGTCAGCATCATGGCGTGGTTATCAGGCAGGTTGGGGGCGGTAAACGTATAAAGCGAATAGGCCGTAATGGTGGCGGTGGAAACAATATTGATCAGCTCGTCCAGAAACGGGAGCGTGTAGTCCTGCAGCACCCTGCGCGAGCTATTGGCGCCAGAACCGCCCAGCAGCACCAGCTCACCGCGGCGCTTGCCAAAACCCATGAACAGCGCCAGCAGAGTGATACAGATATACAGCCAGGGCGAGAAGCGCTCCACGGTAATCAACGCCAGGCCGGCCGCCACCCGCAGCACATAACCGGAGGCCAGCAGCAGCACATCAATGATCACCACGTGCTTGAGCCAGAACGAGTACAACACGTTGCTGATCAGATAGGCGGCCGCGACGATGCCGAAGCGCCAATCGAGCAAAAAGCTGACCGGCATGGCTACCAGCAACAGTAGTATTGAGGTCACCAAGGCCACGTTCCGGCTCAGCCGGCCAGAGGCCAGCGGCCGCAGCCGCTTTTTTGGATGCAGCCGGTCCTTTTCGATATCCGCCAGGTCATTGAACAGATACACCGCGCTCGATAGCAGGCACAGGATCACAAAGCCGGCCAGCGTACGCAAGAAGGGCCGAACCATAAAGAGCTGCACGTCAAAGACCAGCGCGGCAAAGATAATACCGTTTTTGGCCCATTGTTTGGGCCGCATACTTTCAATGAGTGGCAGAAGCATGCCGCGATTATAAAGGATACGGACGCATCACGCGTCCAGCGAGAGCAAGTGGCAATTCATTGCGCACCACCCGGTTTGGGTTATAGTCAACAGCGATGATCTTTCAGCGATTCCGCCCTGGCCTGCTGTGGCCTGGCGCCAGGTGTGAACATGCCCAAACAGCGCCTTGACCAGCACCTGGTGGCCCTGGGGCTGACCGTCTCACGCGAGCAAGCCCGCCGGCTGATCATGGCCGGCCAGGTGCGCGTCAATGGCCAGGTGGCCGACAAACCCGCCGCCTCGGTGACGCCCGACGCTCAAATCGAGATCAAGCAGCGCCCGCGCTTCGTCAGCCGCGGCGGCGATAAGCTCGAGGCCGCCTTCGAGCGCTTTGGCCTGGCCGCCGCCGGGCGGGTGTGCGCCGATCTGGGCGCGTCTACGGGCGGCTTCACCGATGTGTTGCTCCAACGAGGCGCGGCGCGCGTGTATGCCATTGACGTTGGGCACGGCATCCTTGATTACCGCCTGCGCACCGACCCGCGCGTGGTGGTGCTGGAGCGCACCAACGCCCGCTATCTAGCGCAATTGGCCGAGCTGGTCAGCCTGGTGACGATTGACGCCTCGTTTATCGGGCTCAGGCTGCTGCTGCCAGTGGCTCGCGGCTGGCTGGAGCTTAGCGGCGACATCCTGGCCTTGATCAAGCCGCAATTCGAGGCCGGCCGCAAGCAGATCGGCAAAGGCGGCATCATCAAAGACCCGGCCGTGCACCGGCAGGTGCTGGTCGATCTGCTGGATTGGGCCCTGGCCAACGGGTTTGGGCCGGCCGGCCTGATGCCATCGCCCATCAAAGGCGCCGAAGGCAACCGGGAGTTCCTGGTCTGGCTGCGGCCAGGCCGAAACCCGCTGTTTGAAGCGGCGGCTGCCATCGACAGCGCGCTGGCAGCCTAAAACGTCGTGCAAAAATGGCGCCGCTGCCCGTTTGGCGCGGGGCGCGCCATTTTGGCAAAAATGGTCCTCTATCGGGTATACTAACCCAGCGGGAGATTGCAGCCAATCTCCCGCTGATTACGTATGGACACCGCACACATCCGCAACTTCTGCATCATCGCTCACATCGACCACGGCAAATCGACGCTGGCCGATCGTTTGCTGCACCTGACCGGCACGGTGCCCGACCGCGACACCACCGAGCAAATCCTGGATTCGATGGACTTGGAGCGCGAAAAGGGCGTCACCATCAAAGCCTCGGCCGTGCGCATGAGCTACACAGCCAACGACGGCCAAAAATATGAAATGAATTTGATCGACACCCCCGGCCATGTGGACTTTGGCTACGAGGTGTCGCGCGCCCTGGCCGCCTGCGAAGGCGCGGTGCTGGTGGTCGACGCCACCCAGGGCATCGAGGCCCAGACCCTGGCCAACCTGTACCTGGCGCTCAATGCCGGCCTAGAAATCATCCCGGTCATCAACAAGATTGATCTGCCCTCGGCCGACGTCGCAGCAGTGGCGGCCGCGGTTTCGTCGCTGCTGGGCGGGGCGCCCGAGGATGTGCTGCCCATCTCGGCCAAGGAAGGGCGCGGCGTGCCGGCGCTCCTGGAAGCCATTGTGCGCCAGGTACCGCCGCCAAAGGGCGACCATGAGGCGCCGCTGCAAGCCTTGATCTTTGACTCGCACTACGACGTCTATAAGGGCGTCATTGCCTACGTGCGCGTGATCACCGGTCACATCGGCCAGACCGACCGATTTCGGCTGATGGCCACCCACATCGAGGGTGAGCCGATTGAAATTGGCACCTTTAGCCCGGCGCTGACCCCCACCGGCGAGCTGAGCGCAGGCGAGGTGGGCTATGTGGCCACCGGCCTGAAGACCGTGCAGGAGTGCCGGGTGGGTGACACCCTCACCCTGGTGGCCAACCCAGCCGCCAACCCCCTGCCCGGTTATCTGCGCGTCAAGCCCATGGTGTTTGCCGGCCTGTACCCGGTGGAAGGCGAGGACTACGCCGCCCTGAAGGAAGCGTTGGACAAGCTCCAGCTTAACGACGCCTCGCTCGCCTTTGAGCCCGAGACATCCACTGCGCTCAACTTCGGCTTTCGCTGCGGCTTCTTGGGCCTGTTCCACATGGACATTGTCCAGGAACGGCTGGAACGCGAATACGACCTGGACCTGATTGCCACGGCGCCCTCGGTGGAATACGAAATTGTGCTGACGGACGGGTCAACCATCCTGATCGACTCGCCGGCCGATCTGCCCGACGAGTCGCGCGTCGAGACGGTGCGCGAGCCGTGGATGCGCATCCAGATCTTCACGCCGGAAACCTATTACGGCACCATCATGGACCTGGTCACGCGCCGGCGCGGCATTTATGTGGAGCAGGAATACCCGGCGCCTGGCCGCGTGCTGCTCACCTACGACATCCCGCTGGCCGAGCTGATCATCGACTTCTACGACCAGCTCAAGTCGCGCACGCGCGGCTATGCCTCGCTGGATTATCAGTTCCACAGCTACCGGGCCGAGGACTTGATCAAGATGCAGATCTTGATCAACGACGAGCCGGTGGACGCCCTGGCCATGATCGTCCATCGCGAAGAGGCTTACGCCAAGGGCCAGGCGCTGACCTCCAAGTTGAAAGAGTTGATCCCCAGCCAGCAATTCGCCATCCCCATCCAGGCCGCCGGCGGCGGGCGCATCATTTCGCGCGCCACCGTGCGCGCCTTGAAGAAAGATGTGCTGGCCAAATGCTATGGCGGCGATATCAGCCGCAAAAAGAAACTCTTGGAAAAACAAAAGCGCGGCAAGCGCCGTATGAAGATGGTCGGGGCGGTTGAAATACCGCAGGACGCCTTCATGGCCGTGCTGCGTCTGGGCGACGAGTGACCCCCGCCATCGCTCCCCGCCGGCTCGACTGGCTGCGGCGCCCTGGCCTATGGATCGCCGCCATCCTCATTGCTCACGCGGCCGTGGCCACCGGCTGGAGCTTGGCCGTGCCTCTGTTCGAAGAGCCAGACGAAATCAGCCACGTGCTCTACGTGCGCTATCTCCAGACCTATCACAAGCTGCCCGTCCAGGATACCAATAGCGAAGGCCCGCGCGCCCATCATCCGCCGCTGTTCTATGTGTTGGGGGCGCTGCTGACGGCCTGGGTGCCGGTAGATGGCTATGTGGACGCCATCCGGCCGGAAGTCAACCCGAACTTTCGCGTGGTGGCCGGCGACACCCAATTCGACAATAAGGCCCATTACGTCCACTTTGCGCCAGCGGAGCGCTTCCCGTACTCTGGGCTGCCGTTGTTCGTGCACGTGCTGCGCCTGCTCTCGGTGGCGCTGTCCACTGGCGCCGTCTGGCTGATCTATCTCATCGCCCGCACGCTGCGGCCCGGAGACGCGATCTTCGCGCTGCTGGCCGCGGCGCTGGTCGCTTTCAATCCGGACGTCATTATCTTCGCCGCGTCGGTTTACAACGACACTGCCGCCCTGTTTGGCGGAGCGCTGGTGCTGTACGCCGTCACGCGCTCAGCGGCACGCGGCCTGACGCCCTGGCGCTGGCTGTGGATCAGCGCCGCGCTGGGCGTTGGCATGTTGTTCAAGCTCAACGTCCTGGTGCTGATCTTCCCGGTTGGGCTGTTGTGGCTGTGGGAAGCCTGGGCGCGGCGCGGCGCCGGTTGGCGCGCGCTGGCCGCCAATGCCCTGGCCGTGTCGCTGCCGTTCAGCGCGGTAACCGGCTGGTGGTTCCTGCGCAACTTGCGGCTGTACGGCGACCTGACCGCCGATAGCGCCATTACCGCGCTGTGGGGCAAGCCTGCCCCCACCTCGGCGTTGTATCAACTATCGACGCTGCTCGACAACCCCATCGGCCGCTTTGGCACCGGCGCCTGGATCGCCTTTCCAGACTGGGCCTACATCGTGGCGCGGATATTAATCTTGCTGGCGCTGGCTGGCAGCGCCCGGCTGGCCTGGCGCTGGCTCCGCGCGCGCCGCGCCGCGGCGCGGGCTGGCCTGGCCCTGCCAGCCTTTTGGGGCGCGTTGGCCGATCCCGCCGCGCGGTTGTGGTTGATTCACGTCATCGCCGCGCTCGCCATCGAGGCGAGTGTGGTGTATTACGCGGTCACTGCCGTGGGTTGGACCGCGACCCGCTTCATGTATCCGGCCCTTTCGTCCATCGCCATGCTTACCGCCGCCGGCAGCTTGGGCTGGGTCCGGCGCCGCTGGCCGGCCGGCACGCGCGCTGGCGTGGCGCTCGGCGCCAGCCTGCTCAAGCTGGGGCTGGCGATCTACGGCCTGTTTGGCCTGATCCTTCCGATTTACGGACCACCGCGCGCGCCACGCACCGCCGAGCTGGCCAGCATGGCGCCGCTCGACGCCCACATCGGGGATGTGGCCCAGATTCTGGGCTACCATCTGGACGCTTCGCGCGTGCATTCCGACGGTATGCTCGATGTGACCGTGTACTGGGAACCCTTGAGGCGGACCGATCTCCCCTACTCGGTGTTCGTGCATCTGTTTCAGCCGGGTGTGGGCAGCCTGTCCCAGCGTGACACCTACCCCGGCCAGGGCAACTGGTCTACTACCGTGTGGGACCCCAACCAGCCGTTCGTGGAGACCTTCCACCTGGCGGTCACTGCAGACGCCCTGCCTGTAGCCGGCGGACAGATCCTGGTCGGGCTATATGATCGCAATAACATGGCGCGGCTGCCGGTCAGTGGCCACGACGCCGTGCCTGATCAGGGCTGGATCGCCTTCGGGTCGATCGATCTCCAACCCTGACCCAAATTTTATTTACATAACTAATTGTCGGCAAACACGCGGGTAGGGTAGACGCGGCAGTGAACCATGTTAAAATGCTGTATCAAAGGAGCAAGCGCTATGAAAATAACCCCTAGACACGGCCTGCTGATTTCGCTAGCCCTGCTGCTGAGCATTGCCAGCGGCGCGGGCAGCGTGGTGGCTGCTCCAACCGCAGATGGTCCCAATCTGCTACAAAATCCGAGCTTCGAAGGTGGGTTCGTCAAGCAATGCTGCCGGACAGATTTGCCGCCGGATCAGCCCCGCACACCAATCGACGAGATTCAAGTTGCGCCCGGATGGTCAGCCTGGTGGCTGGAGCCCGGCCAGGATGCCGCCCACCCCACCACCGGCAGCCCGGCCTGGCACCGCCCGGAATATCGCAGCGCCAATTGCCATTTCCCCATCTGCGCCCCGCGTGTGCACAGCGGCGATGATGCGCAGCATTACTTCACGTTCTTCTCGGTCCACGACGCGGGGATGTACCAGCAGGTTTCGGGCATCACGCCCGGCACGATCTTGCAGTTCAACATCTACCTCCAGGCCTGGTCGACCAATGAGAACATTGGGCCCAGCCAATTCACCCAGAACATGAACCTGCGCGTTGGGATCGACCC
>JAYTFQ010000418.1:0-2212 GCA_043734225.1 Anaerolineales bacterium
TCAACTGGACCTCGGTGGCAGATCTGCCCGAGCTGGCCTTTGACCACAATGAGATCGTGCGCTACGCGTTGCAGCGCGTGCGCTACAAGCTAGAGTACACCTCGGTGGGCTTCGAGCTCCTGCCCAACGAATTCACGCTGACGGAGCTGCAGACCGCCTATGAGATCGTGCTGGGCGAGAAGCTCGACAAGCGCAACTTTAGGCGCCGGATTCTTGACGCCGGCGTCCTCTCCGAGACTAGCCGCTATCGCGAGAGCGAGGGCCAGGGCCGCCCGGCTCGGCTGTACCGGTACAAGGAAAACGAGGTCACCGTAGTCAAAGCGCGGCGGCTATTTCCATAGGGCCGTTTCGGCTCGGAATGTCATGGGTGTCATGTTAGTATGACTTTCGCAATCGCGAGGGACGCTTCGAGGTTGCGGCCGGGCGCATCAGGGAGCACAATTGCGCTTGTTGACTGAGCGGCACGTGTGCTCCGGGCGCGAGACGTGAGGGCCAATCGTTGACAGAATGGGAGGCCGACTGGGCCAGCCCGTTGTCATGTTTGATTGCCCGCTCGACTCCACTCAACTGGGAGGGCGCTGCGCAAACAGCGCCCAGCCCGCATCTGTGTGTGAAAGTCACGACCCAAAAACTGATGCGCCCGGCCAGTGCAGGGCAGGTCACCCTGCCGCTACCCCAGGAGTGTACGCCTATGCCGGAGAATTCAGCAAGTCCGCAACGTTTCATCGGTTTGGATATCCACAAGCACTACCTGATCGCCATCGCCGTTAACCCGGCCGGCGAACAGATCGGCGGCCCGTGGCGAGCCGAGTTGTTGGAGCTCGAGGCCTGGGCCAAGCGCCATCTGACCCGCCAGGATGCCGTGGCGCTGGAAATGAGTACCAATACCTGGACCATCTACGACGAACTCCAGCTGCTGGTCCATTCGCTGACGGTCGTTCACCCGCCGCACGTGGGCCTGATCGTGCGCGCCCAGGTCAAGACCGATCAGCGCGCCGCCCTGGCCCTGGCGCAACTGCTGGCCAAGAACTTGTTGCCCGCCCTGTGGGTACCGCCCGCGCCGGTGCGTGAGCAGCGGGCGACCCTGGCCCAACGCACCAAGTTCGTGCGGCTGTCTACCCAAGCCAAGAACCGGCTGCACGCGGCGTTGCAGCGCCATCACCTGGCTCTGCCGGCCGACGGTTCGCCCTTCGCCCCCGCTAACCGCGCCTGGTGGCTCAAGCTGCCCGTCAGCGCCAGTGAAAAAGCGCGCCTGCAATCGGACCTGGAGACGCTGGCCTTTGCCGAACAACAAGCGGCGACCCTGACCACGGCCCTGACCGCCGACGCGGCCCAGGACGAGCGCCTGCCGCTCTTATTGCAATTGCCCGGCTTCGGCGCGATCAATAGCCTGACCGTGCTGGCGGCCATCGGCGACATCCGGCGCTTTGAGTGCGCCAAGCATCTGGTCGGTTACGCCGGGCTCGGCGCCCGTGTGCATGACAGCGGCCAACTGCATCGCACCGGACGGATCACCAAAGCCGGCCGGCGCGACTTGCGCACGGCGCTGGTGGAAGCGGCCCAGTCGGCCGCCAACACCCATCCCCACTGGCAGGCAGAGCTGGCGCGGCTCGAACCGCGGCTGGGGCGCAACAAAGCCATCGTGGCCATCGCCCGCAAACTCCTGGTGGCCGTCTGGCACGTCCTGACCCACAACCAGGCCGACCGCTTTGCCGAGCCCGAGTTGGTCGCGCGCAAGTTGCTGGCCCATGCCGAACGCATCGGGAAGAATGGCCGGCCCACTGGTCAGACGGCGGGCGCCTATGTCCGCACCCAGCTCGAGCGCTTGGGTCTCGGCGCCGAACTCACGCATATTCCGCGTGGCCGCAAACAGCGCGTGCGGCTGCCGCCCGCCCCGGTCACAAGCTAAGCGGTCGGGAGCCAAGTGGCACAAAACCTCCTGGAAAGGGGAACCCGCTAGAAAGCTGGCCGTCCGTTTTTTCCTGGCGGGGCGTGTCCACTCAACACAACCCATTCGTTTCCAACTGCCTGGTCCCTTTGGCTCACCGACCATGACAGTTTCTGTTCGCGCGTCTGGCTTCGTCTGATTGAGTTGGCCCTTGACACTCCCTATTCATCTGTGAACGTCATGAACGTCATGAACGTCATGAACGTCATGAACGTCATCCGTCATATTCGCCATGGGCGCGTCGGGGAAGACCTAACCCCCCCG
>JAYTFQ010000419.1:0-2413 GCA_043734225.1 Anaerolineales bacterium
GCCTGAGCAGATACAAAAGTTCATTGATTGTCGCTGCCGAACCGGGGCAGCACCGCACACCTTGATCGTACTTGTCGATCCGGCCCTGTCAACACTATACTCACGCTGGCTGCCGCCACCAATCAAAGGCCACAGGAATCAACCTCATGGATTTGCCCACCTTCACCGACGTGCTCCTCGCGCGTCAGACCATCGCGCCCTATTTGCGCCCCACGCCGCTCTATTTTTACCAGGCGCTGAGTGACGCCGTCGGCGCTCAAATCTGGATCAAGCACGAGAACCACAATCCCACCGGCGCCTTCAAGGTGCGCGGCGGCCTCAACTTCATGGCCCGCCTCTCGCCCGAAAGGCGCCAGTTGGGCGTCATCACCGCTTCCACCGGCAACCACGGTCAGAGCGTAGCCTACGCCGCCCAGCGTTTTGGCGCGCGCGCCGTGGTGGCCATGCCCAACGGCGCCAACCCCGGCAAGGTGGAAGCCATTCGCAGCTTCGGCGCCGAGATCCGCTTCGTTGGCCGCGACTTTGACGACTGCCGCGCCTATGTGCAGCAAGCGGCCCGCGACGAGGGAATGTACTACCTGTCCTCAGGCGACGAGCCGCTGCTGATCGCCGGTGTCGGCACGCACACCCTGGAGATCGTCGAGAGCCTGCCCGACGTCGATGTGATCCTCGTGCCCGTAGGGGGCGGCAGCGGGGCGGCTGGCGCCTGCCTGGTGGCCAAAACCGTCAACCCGCGCATCCAGGTCATTGGCGTTCAGGCGGCGGCCGCGCCCGCCGCCTATGAAAGCTGGAAGCAGCGGCGCCCCGTAGAAGCCGCCTCGCACACCTTTGCCGAGGGCCTGGCCACGCGCTCCCCGTTTGACCTGCCTCAGGCCATCCTGCGCCGCGACCTGGACGACTTTGTGCTGGTGAGCGAGGACGAATTGCGCGCCGCCATGCGCCTGACCATCGAGAAGACCCGCAACCTGGCCGAGGGCGCCGGCGCCGCTGCCCTGGCGGCTGCCTGCCAACTCAGCGACCGCTTGCGCGGCAAACGCGTGGCGCTCATCATGAGCGGCGGTAATGTGACCCTGGCCAGTCTCAAGGAGCTATTGGCGTGACTGTTGACAACAATTTACCGCGACCCGAATATCCGCGCCCGCAGTTCGTGCGGCCCGATTGGCTGTGCCTGAACGGCAAGTGGCAATTTGAGATCGACGCCGGCGACAGCGGCCTGGAGCGCGGCCTGCTGGGCCGCGAGCTGGCGGCGCGCATCACCGTTCCGTTCTGCCCCGAGTCGGCGCTGTCCGGCGTGCACAACGTCGATTTTCTGAACGTCGTCTGGTATCGCCGCCAGGTGACCCTCCCGGCGGCCTGGGCCGGCCGGAATGTGCTGATGCACTTCCAGGCGGTGGATTACGATGCCACCGTGTGGGTCAACGGCCGCGAGGTCGGCCGCCATCGAGGCGGCTTTACGCCCTTCACCTGCGATCTGCACGGGTTCGCCACGCCCGGCGAGACGGTCACCATTGTCCTGCGCGCGCGCGACTTTCATCTCATGCCCAAGCCCAGCGGTAAGCAATCCTCCGTCTACCCCAACCAGGGCGTGCACTACACGCGCACCACCGGCATCTGGCAAACCGTCTGGCTGGAGCCTGTGCCGCGCACGCACCTGCTCCGGCCGCGGCTGACGCCAGATGTGGCCAACGGCCTAATCCGGCTGGAGCAGCGCCTGGCCGGCCCGCGCACCGGCCTGCGGCTGCGCGCTGTGCTGTCCGATGGCGCCGGCGAAGTTTGCTCCGCCGAGTGCAGGGCGGCCGACGATTTCAGCGCCCGGCTCGATCTGGCGATCCCGGCCGGCCAGCGCCGGCTGTGGTCGCCACGCGATCCGTTTCTGTACGACGTGGCTATCCAGTTGCTGGACGCCGCTGGCGCCGTCGTCGACCAGGCGGCCAGCTATGCCGGGCTGCGCGGCATCACCATTGAGGGGCCGATCATTCGGCTCAACGGCGAGGCGGTCTTTCAGCGGCTGGTGCTGGACCAGGGCTTCTATCCAGACGGCATTCTCACCGCCCCCAGCGATGCGGCGCTGCTGGCGGATATCGAGTTGAGCCTGGCCGCCGGGTTCAACGGCGCGCGGCTGCACCAGAAGGTGTTTGAAGAGCGCTTTCTGTACCACGCCGACCGGCGCGGCTATCTGGTGTGGGGCGAGTTTCCCGATTGGGGCGCCCAGTTGGACCAGGCAGAGCTGATCCAGCCGCCAACCTACATCACCCAATGGCTGGAGGCGATCGAGCGCGATTACTCGCACCCGAGCATTGTCGGCTGGTGCGCGCTCAATGAAACGCAGCAGCGGATTACCGATAACGTGCAGACGCTGGACGACGTCATGCGCGGCATGTTCCTGGCGGCCAAGGCCCTGGATGGCACCCGC
>JAYTFQ010000420.1:0-1888 GCA_043734225.1 Anaerolineales bacterium
CCACATGTGCGCGCAGCCAGCCAATATAACCGTTCACTTCAGGCTGAGCAGAAAATTTTCCAGGGGGCGAAAATCGTCCAGGGGAAACAATTGATCGTAGGCCGATTCGGGCAATTGGCGATGCAGCGCCCGCCGCGCCACCACGACTACGAAATAGTCAACCAGATGCGCCTGGCGGAAGCCGGCCAGCCGCCGCGCGCCACCGCCCGGCTGCGTCGAGTCGATTGCCTCGATGATGATCTGCCGGCCGGCGCTGCGCGCCTCGGTCAGCAGGATGCTGGGCACATACAGCGAATGGCGGCCGGGCCCGATGGTCACTTGGAAACTGAGCGTTTCCGGCGCGCCGTGCTGGTGCATCACTTCAGCCGCCACCAGGTCGGCGCACAAGCTGGCTTCCATGTGGCTGCGCACCACGTGTCCATTCGGGAGCGACCAGCCGGGTTTGTGATAGAGCATGCGCACCTCCAGGGCTATTGTAAGGGAGTTTGGGGGTGTGGGGGTGTGGGAGTGAGTAAAGCGATCAGGATTGGCGCTGGGGAAAAACCAAGTCGAGGGTGGTGTAGGTCAGCGCGCCCCAGAACAACCCAAAGCTATAGCCGCCCATGACATCCAGCGGGTAGTGGTCGCCCAGATATAGACGGCTGAAGCCGACCATGAACACGCTTAGCCCGGAACCAAGGGCGCCCAGCCAGCGCGCCGGCGCCGAGCGCAACCGCGGCCAGGCCTGGAGCAGGATCAGGCCATACAGCGTCACCGCCGTCATGGAATGACCGCTGGGGAAACCGGGCCCGGCCACATGGTGCAGCGGATCGGGGAAGACGGGTCGCTTGCGATTGAAAGCCCGCGACAGCACCAAAAACCAGGTGTTGCCGCCAATCACCCCAGCAGCCACCATGGCAAACTCCCGCCAGCGCCGCCGCCACAGCCAGTAGCCGCCCAGCAGCAAGGTCAACAGCAGGGCGCCCTCGCGCCCCAGCGCAGCGCAGAACTTCACCAGCACCAGACTCCGCCGCGAGCGGCGCACGGCGCGCGTGTGCACCGCCTGGCTGATCGCCGCGTCCCACTGCACCATCCGGCCGTTGCGCCGCACGGTGAGCGCCAGCCCGGCAAACACCAGGCCCCCCAGGCCGGCCAACGCCAACCCGAGCAGCGGCCGGCGCGCCAGCAGCGACTTCTGGCTCAAAAGATTTGCCTCATCGCTTTCCTCAGAACGGGAGCGGCCGCCGTTCGCATCGACGGCCCCGTAGGGGCGCGCTTCTTCCAGCGTAGCCTGGATCGTGTGCGCCCGCCTTGCGCGTCGGCATAAGCGCGAACAGGCCGTCAAACCGAGTGGCGCTCCAATGAACACCCGCCCCGCCACACGGGTTAGATTGTATCAGGCGTCGCCCGCGCCGACCGCCGCGGCTAGGCAAAGCGCAGGCGCCCCACCACATCCGCCACGCAACCGTCGAACAACCGCTGCATCACCGCCTCGCCGGCGCTGTAGGGCCCGCCAAACACCCCGTCGCCATACAGCGCGCGCGTCTCCTGGGCATTCAGCAGGCGCGGGCTGCTGGCGGCCGGCTTGTCGCCCGCCGGCAGCTCCGCCACGCGGCAGAACGAGAAGGCTTCGCTCCACGAGGCGTGATGCTGGCTCAACCCCGCGTCCTGGGCCACCGCCGCCGTGGACGGCGCCAGCCACCACGAGTACCAGCTCACCTGCAGCCCCGGCAATTCGTTCACCAGCTCCGCCAGCACGCCGCGCGCCGGGTCATTCCCGCCGTGCCCATTCACGAATAACAGCCGGCGAAAGCCAGATCCATGCAGCGAGCGCACCATGTCGCCGATGACCGCCAGATAGGTTTGGGCGCGCAGGCTGATGGTGCCCGGATAGGCGGCAAAATAGGGC
>JAYTFQ010000421.1:0-8998 GCA_043734225.1 Anaerolineales bacterium
CGCGCCTCTGAGATTGGCGAGTACGTGTTCTGCCACCGGGCCTGGTGGCTGCATCAGGTGCAGGGTGAAACGTCCGCCAACACGCGCGAGCTGGCCGAAGGCACCGCTCGCCACGCCCGGCACGGCCGGCAGGTGAGCCTGGCAGCGGCGCTGCGGGTTCTGGCGGTGCTGCTGCTGCTAGCCGGGCTGCTGGCGTTCATCCTTTCGCGGCTGCCGGCCGGCTAGCCCCCCACCCCTGCCATGCTCGGGTTTGTACTGCTTGCCCTGGCCGTGCTGGCGTGGCTGCTGGCCCGGCTGGCGCGCAGCCGCAGCGGCCTGCCGTCGGGCGAGGTGGTCTATTCCGACACAGGCGGCTGGTCGCGGGTGGAGCAGCCGCTGTTTTCGGCCCGTCTGCAACTGACTGGCAAGCCCGATTATCTGGTTCGCCAAGACCGGAGCGTGATCCCGGTGGAAGTGAAAAGCGGCCAGGCGCCGCCCGGCGGGCCGCATCCCGGACATAAGTATCAACTGGCGGCTTATTGCGCGCTGGTGACAGAGGCCTATGGCCGCCGGCCGGATTATGGCCTGATCCAGTACGCCGACCGGACCGTGACGGTGAATTACACCCGCGAGCTGGAAGCCGAACTGGGCGGCCTGCTGGATGACATGCGCGCCGACGCGGAGAGCGACGAGGTATCCCGCTCGCACCACTCGCCGGGCCGCTGCCGGGCGTGCGGGTTTTTGGAAATTTGTGATGAGGCGCTAGGAACGTAGATATCCGGCCAAAATGGGGTTATGGCGGCAGGTGCCGGTGGCAATACCGGTTTGGGGGAAATCCGCCCGGCCCCTGGGTGTTGGGCCAGAAAACGCATGAGAAACTGCTGAGTGGCCGGTGGAGTCATTTATAATGCTAGGCCTGGGGTCTGAATAAGCACATGCCGCGTGTATGGCCGCCCGAACGCATCATCATCCTGGACAATCCATCGGTTCAGCGCTCCGCCGCGCTGGCGGATGAAATTTATGCGTTCCTGGCCGAGAAGCCGGGGCTGAGCGCGTCGCGGTCGACGATTGCGGATGCCGCGCAAGACGATTGCCTGGCGCGGCAGGATATGGCCGTTGTGCTGGGCGGCGACGGCTCAATGCTGGCCACCGGCTCGATTGCCGCCCGCCATGCCGTGCCGCTGCTGGGCATCAACCTGGGCCGGTTGGGCTTTTTGGGCGAGGTGCAGCCGGATGGCTGGCGCGAGGCGCTGGGGCACGTGCTGGCCGGCAACTGCTGGCTGGAAGAGCGCATGATGCTGCACGTAGAGCATTGGCGCGGCGGCCAATTGTTGGGCAGTTATGAGGCCCTGAACGAGGCGGTGGTGGGCCGGGCCGCGACCGCGCGCCCGGTGCGGCTGAAGACCCTAATCGACGGCGGCGAGCTGACCACCTACGTCGCCGATGGCTTGATCATCTCCACGCCGACCGGCTCCACGGCGTATGCGCTGGCCGTGGGCGGGCCGATCCTGCCGCCGGAGCTGCGCAATATTCTGCTGATTGCCATCGCGCCGCACTTGAGCATCGACCGGGCCATCGTGCTGCCGCAGGGCGCGACGGTGGAAGTGACGGTGCGCACGGATCATGAGGCTATTCTCAGCAACGACGGCGCGCGCCAGGTGGCGCTGGCCGACGGCGACTCGGTGGCCGTGCGCATGAGCGACAGCACCACCTGCTTTGTGCGGGTGCGGCCACGGCACTATTTTTATTCCAGCCTGGTGCAGCGCATGCAGCAGAACCCGTCGGCGGATAAGTAGTCTCTTATTGTTTGCAAGGCAGGACTCGAATGACAGACGCGACGATTTCCCCCACACCCACGCCGACCCCGGCGGCCGACACGCTGTACTGCGCCAATCATCCCAACACGGCCACATCGCTGCGCTGCAACAAGTGCAACAAGCCCATCTGCACCAAGTGCGCCGTGCTGACCCCGGTGGGCTATCGCTGCCGCGAGTGTGTGCGCGGCCAACAGCAGGTCTTTGAGACCGTGGTCTGGTATGACTATGTGGTGGCCGGCGTGCTGGCGGCGGTGCTGGGCGGGCTGGCCGGCGCCCTGCTGGTCAACCTGAGCTGGTTTACCATCTTCTTGGCGCCCATCGCCGGCGGCGCCATCGCCGAAATTGTGCGCGTGGCCATCCGCCGCCGGCGGGGGCGCTATTTGTTTATGGCGGCGACCGGCGCGTATGTGCTGGGCTGCCTGCCGCTGTTCGTCATCGGGCTGCTCGGCCTGGCGCTGGGAGCCGGCCGAGGCGGCGCTGGCTTGTTCGGCCTGCTCAGCCTGCTGTGGCCGGTGGTGTATACGGCGCTGGCCACCGGCACCTTCTATGCCCGACTGCGAGGCATTTCAGTCTAGGACGCAGGAGCCTGGAACCATGCTGTCTGAGCTGCGTATTGACGACTTTGCCATTATCGACCAACTGCGGCTGACATTCAGTCGCGGGCTGGTGATCTTCACCGGGGAGACGGGCGCGGGCAAGTCGATCATCATCGACGCCGTTGACCTGCTGATGGGCGGCCGGGCCGACCCGACGTTTGTGCGCGCCGGCGCCGAGGCAGCGCGGGTGGAGGGCACCTTTGCCCTGGATGCCGAGCTGCGGCCGGTGATCCAGGCGCTGCTGGCGCGCGAGGAGCTGCTGGACGACGACTGGTCGGGTGAGATCAGCATTTCGCGCGAAATCCGGCGCGAGGGACGCAGCACCAGCCGGATTAATGGCCGCATGGTGAACCTGGCGCTGATGAAAGAAATCGGCCAGGTGCTGGTGGATGTGCACGGACAAAGCGAGCATTTGTCGCTGCTGCGCACACGCGAGCACCTGTTCCTGCTGGATCGCTTTGGCGAGCTGGAGCCACAGCGCGAGGCCGTGAGCGGCGTGGTGCGCGAGCTGAACGCCGTCCGGCGCGAACTGGCCGAGCTGCGGCGCAGCGAGCGCGAGATGGAGCGCCGGATGGACATGCTGGATTTCCAGATCAAGGAGATCGGCGCGGCGCGGCTGAAGCCGGGCGAGGACAAGGCGCTACTGGACGAACGCACGCGGCTGGCCAACGCCGAGAAGCTGGCGGCTCTGACGGAGGAAGCCTGCCAGGCGCTCTCCAGCGGCGCGGAGGATGCGCCCAGCGCCGCCGACCTGCTGGGCGAGGCGGCGCGCGCGCTCAACAGCCTGGCCAAGATCGACCCAAGCCGGACGGAGCAGCGCGACCTGGCCGTGGCCCTGAGCGAGCAGTTCAAAGACCTGGCGCGCGAGCTGGAAGATTACCGCGAGCAGATCGAGTTCAACCCCAAGCGGCTGGATTTGGTGGAAGAGCGGCTGGAGCTGATCAAGACTCTCAAACGCAAATATGGCGCCAGCCTGGAAGACGTGATCGCTTATGGGGCGCAGGCGCAGCAGGAGCGCGACGGCCTGACGCACTCGGGCGAGCGGCTGGCCGAGCTGGGCGCGCGCGAGGACAAATTACTCAAGCGCATCGGCCAACTGGGCGCCGCGCTATCCAGCGCGCGGCGGGCCGCGGGCGAGCGCCTAGGGCGGGCCATCGAGGCGGAGCTGGCCGATCTGCGCATGGACCGGGCCCAGTTTGGGGTGGAGGTGCGCGGCGAGCCCGACCCGGGCGGCGCTTATGTGGACGGGCAGCGGCTGGCCTTCGACAGTACCGGCATCGACCGGATTGAATTCCTGGTGGCGCCCAATCCGGGCGAGGGATTGAAGCCACTGGCCAAGATTGCCTCCGGCGGCGAGACCTCGCGGCTGATGCTGGCGCTGAAAGGCGTGCTGGCGCGGGCCGACCACACCCCGACCCTGATCTTCGACGAGATCGACCAGGGCATCGGCGGGCGCGTGGGCAGTATTGTGGGCGAGAAGCTGTGGAGCCTGTCGCAGCGCCACCAGGTGCTGTGCATCACCCATCTGCCGCAACTGGCGGGCTTTGGCGATCAACATCTGCGGGTTGAAAAGCGGATTAGCGGCGATCGCACGGTCACCGATGTGCAGCCACTGAGCGCCGCCGAGCGCGTGACCGAGATGGCCCAGATGCTGGGCGGCGCGGGCGAAAAGACGGTGGAGAGCGCCGAAGAAATCCTGGCCAACGTCGAGCGGGTGAAGGCCGCGGCCGTACGGCGTTAGCGGCCATGGCCGGGGTGCAACGGCCCGCGCTGCCCGCGTGGACGCGCCTGCCGGGTTGGATGCGGCGCGGTCACCCGGTGGTGCGCTTTGAAACCGGGCATTGGGCGCGCTCGCGAGACTGGCGCGCCGCGCGCGGCCTGGTGTGGGGCGGGTCGCTCACCTTCATCCTGGTCCCCGCGCTGTGCGCCGTCCTCTTCAGCCTGCAAAGCCAATTCACCAACCCGGCCGAGGCCATCTTGACCTTGGGGGGCGTCTTCGCCGTCGGCCTGGCGCTGCTGTCCACCCTGGCGGTCTGGTTCAGCAATATCAGCGCCAGCATCCTGGGCGCCAGCCTGATTGCCCGCGAGCGCGAGAGCCAGACCTGGGCCTTTTTGAAACTGACTAACCTGAGCGCGCTGGACATTGCCGGCGGCAAATTCATGGCGCTGTTCTACACCTTGCTCGGCCCGCTGCGCTTAGTCACCGGCCTGCGGCTGCTGGCGCTGTGCGCCGGCGGGCTGACCCTGGCGCTGACCTACCTGGCCAGCGGCCTGTCGACGCGGGAGCTGGCCGCGCTTTTTGTCCCGCTGTTTGATCAGTTCGGGCTAGGCGCCGGCCAGTGGTTGGGATTGGGACTGTTCGGCGGCCTGGCCACGGCCTGGATCGCGCTGAGCTGGATGGCCGAGCCGCTGTTTGGCCTGCTGTATTACGGCGTCATCGGCCTGACCATGTCCACGTTCGTCCGATCGCGCGGCGCGGCGATTGTGCTGGTCTTCGCCGCGCACTTTTGCCTGGCGCTCGGGCTGTACGCGCCGGTGTCGCAGATCAGCGCGCTTTTCTTCACTCCGCTGCTGGCCAGCGGCAACCAGAGCGCCGCGCTGGGTTTCGTCGTGCTGACCGTGGCACTGCAGATCGGCCTGCAAACCCTGCTGCCGTGGGCGGTGATGGCCGCCTGCGCGCTGTTCACAGTGCGGCGCGTGGATCGGCTCAGCGATTAGGGAAACCGCGACATGCAAGCCTACGGCCCGGCCTTTGCCCGCGCTTATCAGCTGCGATGGGGCGGCTTTGCACGGCAGGCCACACCGCAGCTGCTCGATTTCTATGCCAGCACCGCGGCCGGCCAGCAGCGCCAGCCGGTGCTGGACCTGTGCTGCGGCACCGGCGTTGCCAGCCTGGGCTGCCTGGAGGCCGGCTACCCGGTGACAGGGCTCGACTTATCAGCGCACATGCTGGCCTACGCGCGTGAGAACACGGAGGGGTATGCGGGCCGGACACGCACGACCGGCCCGCGCGCCAACTTCGTGCAGGCGGATGCCGCTGACTTCGCGCTGGCGGGGCAGTTTGGCCTGGCCATCTGCCTGTATGATGCCATCAACCATCTGCCGGACCTGGCAGCGCTGCGCAACTGCTTCCGGTGCACAGCGGCGGCAGTGGCGCCAGGGGGCGTATTCATATTTGACATCAACACGCGGCGGGGGCTGCGGCGCTGGAACGTGACCAGCGTGGACGACAGTCCGGAGACGCTGGTGATTACGCACAGCAGCTTCGATGGCTCGGGGGAACGCGCGCTGCTCAACATCACCGGTTTTGTGCGCCAGGACGATGGCCGCTTCGAGCGCTTTGACGAGGCGGTCTACAATACGATCTTCGAGGTTCAAACGGTGCTGTGGCTGCTGCTGGACCAGGGCTGGGCCAGCGCGCATGCCGCGCGGCTGGACGATCTGCACACGCCGCTGAGCGCGCCCGAACAAGGGGAGCGGGTCTTCGTGGTGGCGCGGCGTTAAACAAAAACCCGGCCGCGATGAGGCCGGGTCTGGATATTTGGGGGTTGCGGCTGGCATCAGTCAGCCGCGGCCGCCTCGAGTTGGCGGCTGTATTCGCCCAGCAGGTCGTCGGTGACCTCCGACGGATCGTATTCGCTGTCGTAGCTATACCCACACGTCATGCACTTCCCGGTTACTTCAAAGCCCCGGGCACAAGCCTTCATGGTGGTCACCAAACCTGGCAGGTTACAATACGGACATTCTTGCAATTCCAATTTACTCACCTCCCTTATATATTATGTTATTTTCTATCGATTGCTATTTTACCGTCCACACATTAATACTTGGTAATGTTTTCATCAAGATTGGCAACTGCCCAGCCGGGCGGCGTGGAGTTTTCGCTGTAACCGGGGAAATCAACGATGTTTGGGCCGAATTGGATGTCCAGTTCGGCCGGCATTTTATGAACGGCTGTCGTGAGCGACAAATTCTGTCGAAAAGCCTGAAAATCGGCCTTTTGGCAGCCGGATGGCTGCTGGCCGCCTGCCGGGCAGCGCCAAACACGCCGCCGGCCACGGCCATTATTCCACCGGAAGCGCTGGCCGGATTGGCTTCGCCAGCCAACGCCTCGGCGGTGGCCGTGGACCCAAGCGGACAGCACCTGGCGGCTGTTAATCCTGATTCGGAGAGCATTACCTTGATCGAGACGCCGGCCAGCGCAAGCGGCGCAGCGCCCGCCAGCCATGAGGTGACGGTGGGTGCCGAGCCGCGCACGCTGGCTTTCACCCCGGATGGGGCGCTGGTGCTGGTGGCGGTGTATGGCGCGGGCAGTGTGGCGTTCATTTCGGTGGCTACCGGTCAGGTGGAGGCCCAGGTGGCGGTGGGCAGCCGGCCGTATGGCGTGGTGGCCGGCAGTCGCCGCGCCTACATCAGCCTGGCCGGTCGGTCCGAAATCGTGGTGCTGGATATCGCCATGCGCGCAGTGGTGGCGCGCGTGCTGGTGGCCGATTTCCCGGCGGGCCTGGCGCTGACGCGGGATCAGGCAAGCCTGTGGGTGAGCCATTTGTATACCAGCACGGTCACGGTGGTGGATACTAAGACGGGCAAAGTACGGCAGACGGTGCCCGGCGACGCGCAGGCCAACCTGTCGCAATCCGCCGCGCTGAGCCCCGACGGCACACGGCTGTACCTGCCGCGCACCGACTCGCTGGCCGAGCACACCCAACTCACGTTTCAAACGACCGTGCGGCCAGAAGTCACGCTAATCGACACGGCCAGCGGCAGTGTGCTGCCGGCCCATAAGATTGATCTCGCGACAGCGGACCGGCCGGTGAACCTGCCGTCGGCGGTGGCTGTCAGCCCGGATGGCGCGACGTTGTACGTCGCCAACGCCGGGAGCGACGATCTGTCGGTCATCGACAGCCAGAGCGGCCGCGCGCGCGCGCACCTGACGACCGGCCGCAACCCGCGCGGGCTGGCGCTGTCGCCAGATGGCCGGCGCCTGTTCGTGGACAACGTGCTCGACGGCACGCTGGATGTGTTCGACACGCAGACGCTCAGGCGGGTGGCGACGCTGCCGCTGACGCAGATCCCGCTGGCGCCGAATGTGCTGGCCGGCAAACGGCTATTCAACAGCGCGCAGGCGCCCATGTCCGGCGGCGACTGGCTCTCATGTGCCACCTGCCACCTGGACGGCGGGGCGGATGGGCGCACTTGGGCCGGCTTCCAGGATGGGCCGCGCAACACACCGGCACTCTTCGGCGCCAGCAGCACGCTGCCGCTGCATTGGAACGGCAACCTGGACGAGCTGCAGGACACGGAGCACACCATCCGCGACATCCAGGGCGGCGCCGGGCTGATCGCCGGGGAGCCATACCCAGCGCTGGGTGCGCCCAACGCCGGCCGGTCCGCCGCGCTGGATGCGCTGGCCGCGTATCTGACCACATTGACGCCCGCGCCATCGCCGTACGAGGCCGCCGACGCGGACGAGGCCGCCGCCATTCAGCGCGGGCAGTACTCGTTTCAGCGCTGGGGCTGCGGCGTGTGCCACGCGGCGCCGCTCTACACCGACCGCCAACTGCACATCAGCAGCATTGGCGACCCGGCCCTGGAACACCATCAGGCCGGCCCGCTGCCGCGCTTTGATACGTCCTCGCTGCGGGGCGTGTGGGCCAGCGCGCCGTATTTCCATGACGGGTCGGCGGCCACGCTGCGCGACGTGCTCTTCAGCCAGGATTTTCACAAGGTGGGGCCGGCCATCGACGCCGGTGAGCAAGATGACCTGGTGGCCTATATGCGGTCACTGCCCTGAGATGCTGCCGCTCAACCGCCAGAACCGCTACCGAGAGCGCTATCGGCGCGAACACCCCACCTGGCGCGCCAGCGGCGACGCCTTCGAGACACTGACCCGCCAGCGACTGGGACCCAGCAGCCGTGTGCTGGACCTGGGCTGCGGCCGAGGCGGCGTGATGGAGTTGCTGTGGCGGGAGGTGGGCAGCGCGGTGGGCGTGGACCCGGATCTGGCCTCGCTGCGCGAGCATCGCGCCGGCCAGCCGCTGGTGTGCGCGCGAGGCGAGGCCGTGCCGTTTGCCAGCCAGAGCTTTGACGTGGTCATGGCGCTGTGGGTGCTGGAGCACCTGCCGCAGCCGGAGGTGGTGCTGAAAGGCATCCAGCGGGTGCTGGCGCCCGGCGGCCACTTCCTGTTCCTGACGCCGAATGCCAACCATCCGCTGCTGATGGCTAACCGCTTTAGCTGGGCCTTTCCGGCGGTGCAAAAGCTGCTGGTGCCCCGGCTGTACGGCCGGTCGGAAGCAGACACCTTTCGCGTGCGCTATCAGGCCAACACGCCGGCGCGGCTGAGCCAACTGGCTGAGGCCAGCGGGTTCAGCGTCGCCAGCCAGCACACCATCTCCGACCCCACCTATCTGGCGTTCAATGAGATAGGCTATCGGTTGAGTGTTTTGTTGGAAAGCTGGCTGCCGGCTAGCCGTTATGTACACATCGTGGGGGATTGGGTGAGGGCAAATTGAGGAATTTCGGAACCGCCCGGCCGCGCGACAGCGCGGACACTTCGCTGTGAACAGCGTAAACGAGGATGTTTTGGCCGAATTAGATGTCGCGGCC
>JAYTFQ010000422.1:0-8146 GCA_043734225.1 Anaerolineales bacterium
CTCGTCCGGTCCGGTGCTCCATCGCGCCCGGCGCGCCGGCCGTGGCGGCCGTCCCTTCCGGTTATACAAGTTTCGCAGCATGGTGGCCGGGGCAGCGGACATCGGTCCGGGCATCACACTTGATGGTGATCCACGGGTCACTCGTGTGGGCCGCCTGTTACGACGTTACAAGCTGGACGAACTGGCCCAATTGCTAAACGTCCTGCGCGCGGAGATGAGTCTGGTCGGTCCGCGACCCGAGGATCCGCGCTATGTGGATTTGTATACGCCTGCACAGCGCCGTGTCTTAGAAGTGCGGCCGGGCATCACCAGTCCGGCCTCGCTGCGCTTCCGCGCCGAGGAGCGGCTGCTGGCCGGCGTCGACTGGGAAAGTACCTACATTAATGCCATTATGCCGCTCAAGCTGTCCTTGGAGCTCGAATACCTGGCCCACCGTAGTTTTTGGACCGATCTAGGCATCCTCTGGCGAACCATCCTGGCCGTCTTGTGGCCCTGGACGGGTGGCCCGCCTGAAGTCAATCACTGATTGAGAGATGTCTAGCCTTGCTTCATCTGCGCAATCGTCACTTCTTAATTCTGGACACGGTCTTGCTGCTCTGCACGCCAGCGCTGGCCCTCGCGCTGCGGCTTGACAACCGCCTGACCGCTGACACCTGGCTGCCCCTGCTGGCGCTCACCGCGCTTGGGTTGGCTGTCAAAATCCCAGTCTTCTACCGTATGGGCCTCTACGACCGTTACTGGCGCTATGCCAGCATGGATGAGCTCGTCAACATCAGCCTCGCCGTGCTGCTGGCCACCGGGATTGTGGCCGTACTGTTCCTGGGAATACAGGCCCTGGGGCTCGCGGGCAGCAGCCACTTCCCCCGCTCCGTCCCCTTCATCGAAGGCCTGCTTTCCTTGCTGGGTGTCGGTGGCTCGCGCTTTGTCACGCGGGTCAGCCAGGAGCGGCGGGTACGGCGCTGGCGCAGTCAAAGCGGTTCGGCGCGGCGCGCGCTGGTGGTTGGCGCCGGTGACGCCGGCAGCCGCGTGGTCCACGATCTCCGCTCACAGGGCACGACGAATTGGGTTCCGGTCGGATTCTTAGATGATGATCCTGCAAAACGCGGCATACGCATTCATGGCGTTCCCGTTCTGGGCGGGCTCGCCCAGTTGGTCGAGATCGTGAGTGAACATGCGATTGATGAGGTGGTGATTGCCATGCCGTCCGCCTCCGGCAAGATCATCCGCCAAATCGTGGCGCTCAGCAAGACGGCCGGCATCGCCTCGCTGACTGTTCCCGGGTTGTCCGAGTTGCTGTCTGGCCAGGCAACTGTCACGCATTTGCGCCCGGTGAATATTGAGGACCTGCTGCGCCGGGAGCCGGTCCAAATCGATCAAACCGCGGTCCGGAGCATGCTCAGCGGTAAACGCGTATTGGTCACGGGCGCCGGCGGCTCCATCGGCTCCGAGCTTTGCCGCCAGATCGCTCGCTGTGCACCCGCGCAACTGATTGCCCTGGGGCATGGCGAGGACAGTCTGTTTACTCTGGAGAACGAGTTCCGGCAGCATGGGCCAGCGGGCCGGCTGCAGCCGCAAGTTGTTGTGGCCGATGTGCGTGATCGGCCGCGGCTTGAGAACATTTTTAACCGCTACCGACCCGATATCGTGTTCCACGCTGCCGCGCACAAACATGTGCCGCTCATGGAGGGCAACGCCGAAGAGGCCGTCACCAACAACGTGTTGGGCACGCGGAACCTGGTCGAGCTGGCGGCGGCACACAATTTGGAGCGCTTTGTGCTGATCTCATCCGATAAGGCTGTCAACCCGGTTAGTATTATGGGCTGTACCAAGCGAGCCGCCGAATTAATTGTCACCGAGGCCGCCCAACGCGCCGGCCGGCCCTACGTGTCGGTGCGCTTTGGCAATGTGCTGGGCAGTCGCGGCAGCGTCGTGCCTCTATTCCGCCAGCAAATTGCCGAGGGGGGTCCGATTACCATCACCCATCCCGACATGCAGCGCTACTTCATGACCATCCCCGAAGCGGTGCTGTTGGTCCAACAGGCCGCCCTCCTGGGTGAGCCGGGCAATGTTTTCGTTCTTGATATGGGCCAACCGGTCAAGATCGTCGATCTAGCCCGCGACCTGGTGCAGCTCTCGGGCCTGCAAGTCGGACGCGACATCGACCTTGTCTTCACGGGTCTGCGCCCAGGTGAAAAACTTACTGAGGAGCTTTTCGGCGGCGCCGAGACGCCCGCCTCCACCCGCCACAGCAAGATCTTTGTGGCCCAAAACGGTCATCAGACGGCCGGCGAGCTCAGCCTCAGCCAGCAGATTGACCGGTTGGTGGAGGCGGCTCAGGCCGGGAGCTCGGAAGCGGTGCGTCATTGGCTCAGCCAGATCGTCCCTGAATACAGGCCCGCCGAGCCGGCCCCGCTTCATGTGGCCGCGCCGCCGGCCGCTGCGCCGCTCGGGCAGGCGCATCAGACCGAGACAGGCGCTTGAGCACATGAGCGCGTGGGCCATTCGTCTACAGGGGGCGGCCCGCTATTGGGGCTGGTTGTTGCTGCTGGCGTTGGCGCCATTTTTCATCTTCATCTACCCCGTAACGGCCCCCATCCTCCTCGTCGTACCGGTGCTGCTGGCGATGATGTGGGTGCCGTTAGCCTCCGCCACCGGGTCTGCGCGGCCAGCGCGGTCCACGCCCCTGGATTGGGCGCTCTTGCTGTTGGCCCTGATGGTCCTGGTCAGCCTATGGGCCACCTTTAGCATTGCTTACAGCCTGCCCAAGATTGCCGGGATCGTGTTCGGTCTGGGCCTGTTTTATTCCGCGGTGGCTCGCGGACAAGCCTCGTCCGGCGGATGGATTGCTATGGCGGGGGTGTATCTGACGCTCGGCGCCGGAGTGGCCGGCATTGGCTTGTTGGGCACGCGTTGGTCGGCCAAAATCCCGGTCTTGGGCAGTGTTGCCACGCGCTTGCCCGGCAGCCTGATCATCCTGGCTGGCGTTGAGAACGGCTTGCAGCCTAACGAGGTGGCCGGGGTGCTGCTTTGGGTGGCACCGGTGGCGGCTGCGCTGGCCGTCGCACTGTGGCTCCATTTTGACACGTTGGCTAAGGCGCATGGTCGCGCGACCATCCTGGCGGTGGCGGCCGCAATCACGCTGGTGGCAGTGGGTGTTGGGGCTGTTTTGGCGCTCACCCAATCGCGCAGCGCCCTGTTCGCCCTGGCCCTGGCTGTGCTGGTCATGTTGCTGCTCGCCGGACATCGCGCGCGCCGGAGTGTTTGGGCGATGCTGGGCGTTGGGGCCTTGGTGGGCGTGGCGCTCTTCGGCCGCCAGTTGCAGGCGCTCTATGATTATGCTGGCTCCGGCCCGGTCACTTCGCCCGAGCCCGGGCTTTTGTTTGCCAGCCTCGATCAGCGGGTTGAAATCTGGTCCCGGGCGATTGATGGGATCGAGGACTTTCCCTTCACCGGCATGGGCCTCAACACCTTTCGCAAACTCGTATTTGTGCTCTACCCGCTGTCGCTGGAAGGTCCGGAGGTCGATCTCGGACACGCCCACAATATCTGGCTCCAGGTATCACTCGACCTGGGTCTGCCGGGCCTCGTGGCCTATCTGGCCATCTGGTTTTCCGCGTTGGCCATGTTGGCTCAAGCGGTGCGGTGCGCGGCGCCGGATGCGCCGCTGCTGCGCGCCATGGCCGTCGGCTTGTTGGGCGCGCTGGTCGGCAGCTTTGGCTATGGCCTGACCGATGCGGTATCCTTAGGCGCGCGGCCCGGCTTCTTATGGTGGCTGCTGCTGTCCCTGGCGGTGCTGGTTTGGCTGCGCTCGCAATCCATGCCCGGTGCGCCGCACGCGCCTGCCGGTCGCGCTCAGCCAATAAATCGGCGGGAGGGAATGCGTTGGAAATAAAACAGACTTTGGAATTGCTTGTTCGCTGGATTTGGCTGATTGTGCTCGGCACAGCCTTGGGCGGCGCCAGCGCCTTCGTGGCCAGTTCTCTGGCGCATCCGGTTTATCAAGCCACCGCCACGTTGCTCATCAGCCAAGCGCCCAGCAGCACCCATTCCGTGGATAACACGGGGCTGGTTTCCACCCAGAGCCTGGCCAGCACATACGTCCAACTGATTACTACGCGGCCCGTGCTTGGGGCCGCCATTCATCGCCTGGGGCTCACCGAGACCTCCGCCGTCCTGGCGCAGGCCGTCCAGGTCAACCTGATCAACGGCACGCAGTTGATCAAGGTGAGTGTGGAGGATGGCGATGCCCAGCAGGCGGCGGCCATTGCGAATACCCTCCCGGCTGTTTTTAGCGAGCATAACCAGGCTCAGGAGGCTGCACGCTACGCGGACTCCAAACTGAGCCTGCAGACCGAGATCGACAGTGTCGCTGGGCAAATCGCCGACCTCCAGCGGCAGATCGCGGCGCTGGGTAACCCACCACCCGTGGCGCAACAGTCCACTCGGGATCAACTTCAAGTCACGCTAAATCAATTGGCGCAGAGCCGTACCAGTCTGTTAGCCAGCCTGGACAACCTGAAACTGGCTGAGGCTCAATCAACCAACAATGTCCTGGTGGTCGAGTCTGCCATTGTCCCCACGCTTCCAATCCGCCCCAAAACCGCGCAGAACACTGTCTTGGCCGCTGTGGTCGGGCTGTTTTTGGCCGCCGGCACGGCTTTCCTGGTTGAACACTTTGATGACAGCTTCAAGACGCCGGCCCAGGTGCACGCGCTGCTGGGCTTGCCGGTGATTGGCGTCGTGGCTCGGCTGGCTCACAAGGAAATGCGGGATCGACGAATCGCAACGCTCGAGCCGCAGTCGCCAACCACCGAGGCGTTCCGCGGTCTGCGCACCAATCTGCAATACGTGGGTGTGGACAAATCGCTGCACCGGTTGCTGGTCACCAGCGCTGGACCGGGCGAAGGCAAGTCGACTGTCGTTGCCAATCTGGCCGTTGTGATGGCTCAGGGCGGCTACCGCGTGGCCATCATCGACGCGGATATGCGTCGCCCTTCCCAGCACAAGTTTCTCGACCGTCCAATCGGTTATGGCCTCTCTGAGGCGCTCATCGAGGAAACGCTGCGTCTGAATGGCGCCCTGCGGCCCGCTGATCTCGAAAACCTGCAACTGATGACCAGCGGCGCGTTGCCGCCCAACCCAGCTGAGTTGCTTGGCTCACAGAAGATGACTGCGCTGATCCAACTGGTCGGAGAGCAAGTGGACCGCTTGATCATTGACTCGCCCCCCGTCTCGGCCGTCACGGACGCCACAGTCCTGGCCAACCAGGTCGATGGCGTCCTGTTAGTTATTGAGGCCGGCAAGACGCGGCTGGCAGCGGCTCTCCAGGCCAAAGAACAGCTCAACCGGGTGGGCGCCCACCTGGTGGGTGTCGTGCTCAACAAGGTGCCAGTCGGGCGCCATGGCTCTTTCTATGGCAACTATTCGTACTACAACGCCTATCAGAGCAATGCCGACACGGGCCGGTGGTCAAAGATCCGCGCCGGCCTCGGTCGGCTCCTTCGCTTTCGACATATCCGCCGTCCGGCTGCGGCGCCGCTACCCGCGCCGGCCCGAGAGGCCAAGATCAGGGCCAAGGATTAGGACTGTCCAGGCGGCCAGGCCGAGCTGGCGGACTTGAACCGGCTGGGTCTGGGCGGCCTGTCGCCTATGCATTGGTGGGCATCGTGTTGTGGAGCTCGTCCGATTGACACAAGCGCGGCCCGGCAGCTGCCGGTGAGTGCCCCTTCGCGCCCCGCATTCGGATGTGGCTGGTTGGTCGCCATCGCTGGTTTGGCGTTGGTGGTGCGGCTGGCCGCCATCGCCTATTCGGGCGACTTCCAGCCGCCGTTTGAACAAGAGTGGGAAAGCATTGCCCGCACGATTGTTCAGCATGGCTTCTTTGGCATGGAACTCAATAACGATTATGGCTCGAACACACTGAAGGTCACCTCGTTCATTCCCCCGCTGTATCCCCTCCTACTGGCTGGATTGGCAAAGCTTTTCGGGGGGCAGGGCTGGCTGGCCATTCGTCTGCTGCAAGCAGTCCTTTCGACGCTCAGTGTGTTATTAGGCTGCGATTTGGCCTGGCTTCTGTGGCGTCAGGTGCCTGTGACCAGGCTGGCCGGGTTGATGGCAGCAGTGTTTCCGCCGCTTGTGGCTAGCGTGGCTGAGAGCAACCCTGTGACGATTGAAGTGCTGTTGTTGTTGCTTTTCATCCGACTGAGTTTGCCGGCCCGTCTTGTGCCTGGCGCGCCAGCCTGGCGTTGGGTTGCGGCAGGCGCCGTGTTGGGTCTGGCGGCACTCAATCGGGCGCCAATCCTGAGCCTGCTGCCGTGGATTGTTGTGGTGTTATGGGTCAATCGTTTGACCGGCGTTTCGCTATGGAGCGCAGTGGTGGGTCCGGTTTTGGTTGTTGGCGCGCTGGCCGCCATCGTGATCAGCCCATGGGCGGTACGCAACTATGTGGCGCTGCATGCGTTCGTGCCAATCTCCACCAATGGAGGCATTAACTTTTGGATTGGCAACAACCCGCGAGCTACGGGTGAATACATCTCGCCGCCTGAGGTGGCTCCCGGCTTGCTGCGCGCGTCGGATGCGTTAGGCGAGCCCCAACGCGACATCTTTTTTTATACGCAGGGCATCCTGTTCATCCGTGAAGATCCGCGACAGTTCGTGCGCCTACTGGGCCTCAAATTGTATTATTTCATTTGGGAGCGCCCTGATGTCGGCAAAACCTACGGTGATCACCCTGGAGTTGGATTGGGGCGGCTGGCGTATTTGTTAGGCACGGTGGCGCTCTTGCCGTTGTGGGTGCTGGGCGCGCTGCTGACAGCCCGTGACTGGCGGCGCCTGCTCGTTGTCCATGGGCCCATTCTGGTCACGTTGGCGCAAAACCTGGCGTACTTCGTGGCGACCCGTTTTCGGACACCGGCGGCGCCCTTCCAAATACTGCTGGCCGCCTATGCGCTGGCGCTGGCGATCGAGGCCGGGACGCCCTGGCTGCGTCGCGAATGCGCCCTCTGGGTGTCTTGAGCGATCGATTACCATAGTTTCGGCGCACAGCGTCTCCACCCCGTGAAGATCTGACCCATTTGACACGCCCATTCTAAGCGTTAGGCCGGCAGCGCTCCAGCCTGAACAAGCCCCGCCTCTTACCATGTACAGGTGCGGGTGGCCGCAGCCTATCATGTGGGTTTGCCATTTGGCTGCCTGCCGCGCGTTGGCTTCTCGGAGTCGCCTATTTTGGCCGTCGGGGCCCAGTGCGGGATCAAGGAACCTTTTCGGGAGCGGTCCAATGCGCTCCTGCGACCAGCCGGAGTTGACCCAGCCGCAATCGGCGAAATATTTGGCGCGAGCATTCCGAGCACCACCTCTGAGACTGCACTAGCACGACGTGGCCGCCCGCGAAGTGACACCAGAGGCCGTTTGGGGCCGGAGACTGGGTGGCTGCCGCGCAGGCGCTGCTGCAATTGCCCGCCCAGCCGCGGCGACGGCCCCACGGCGCGGATCCGGCCGCCGAATTCATCTTGGATTTGCTCTAAGCTGAACGGACCAGCGGTCTGTGGATCAGGCTTATGATCCAGTTGATCAACAAATAGATTCCATACAGCAAGAAAATCACGCCATAGTCTAACACCGGGATATGGGTGACCTCGTTCAGCCCGGCCAGATGCCCCGTGGCGCCGTAAAACACCACCGCCGCAACGACGAATACTGCGGCGATCACCCGCTGTGCCCAGCGGTTTAGCCCGAGCCCATACATTTGGGTCAGCACTAGCATGGCGCCAAAGCCAAAGGCAAACATCGGCCATAAGGCCGCGCCCTGCATTGTGGCCACGACCACGCCATGTAGCAGCACAAAGAACTCCAACGCAAAGGTCCAGTAACGGTTGAGGTGGGCGCGGTTGAATATCAGCGCGCTTTGCACGAAGAGGACAAACATATAGAAGAAGCCCAGCAGGTGGCCCCAGGTGCCCTCGGTGGGGTGATACCAGAAGGTGTAAATGATCGCCCAGGCAAATAGATAGCCGTGGTACTTGCGCGCCACCTGCACAAAGCCTTCTTTAAATTTGAACTTCTTGCCAAAGATCAGGCCGCGCCGTGGGGTTTCGATGATAATGACGACCATGAGCAGCAGCGCCACGGAACCCAGGGCGCTGATTTC
>JAYTFQ010000423.1:0-4456 GCA_043734225.1 Anaerolineales bacterium
GCCGAATTGGCCGCGAGGTGGCGCGCAAGGCCCAGGGCCTGGGTTTGAAAGTATTGGCCCATGACCCCTACTTACAGCCGGACCAGGCCCACGCGCTGGGGGTCGAATTGCTCGAGCTGGATGATTTGCTGCGCCGCTCAGACTATCTGAGTATCCACTGCCCGCTCACGAAAGAGACCCGCCACTTGATCGGGGCGGCCCAACTAGCGCTGATGAAACCGACTGCCTTTCTGATCAACATGGCCCGCGGCCCAGTGGTCGACCAACCGGCGTTGTACCAGGCGTTGGTCAATGGCGTCATCGCCGGCGCCGCCGCGGATGTCCTCGAGCAAGAGCCGCCGGATCCAAACGATCCGCTGCTCAAGCTGCCGAATATGATGGTCACGCCGCACGCCTCCAGCGCGTCGACCGAGTCGGTGGTGCAGCTGCGGCAAGACGTGGCGCGCAACGTGGTGCGGGTGCTGCGTGGTGAGGCGCCGCGCGCCGTGGTCAACCCACAGGCGCTCAGCAAAGCCGCGGGCAATCACCACTGAGGCCGCGCTTATGCGTCTTCGCGCGGCTCGGGTGGGTGCCTCGTTGGAGCTGGCCGCCAAGACAATGCGCCTTCCCCATGGCTGACGGCTGAACAACCCGACACGCGCGCGGCGGCGTCGATAGAAAGTAGATGACCGCATGTAAACCGAAGACGTTGACCACCTCTTCGAAACACCGTTCGACAACCCGCTTTACCCGCATTTCCCGCTGGAGATGCGCAATGTCGAGATTCTGACGACGTTTTACCGCACCGAGTTGGCCGCCGCGCGGCGCCTGATCCCGCCGCCGCTTGAGCTGGCTGGCGATATCGTCATCGTGCATATCTATCACATGCATGATGCCGATAGCTTTGGCGATTATTACGAGTCGGCGGTGCAGCTTCCGGTTGTCTTGCCTGGCCGGGACATCACTGGCGCATATTCGCCCTACCTTTACCTTGGCAGCGACGGCGCCGTGGCGGTGGGCCGCGAGGTCTATGGTCAGCCTAAAAAAGGTGGCGAGCCCCGGCTGGAAGTGCGCGGCGACTTGTGGGTGGCCACCGTCAGCCGCAACGGCATTGAGGTCATCACCGCTACCCTGCCCTACAAGCAGCGCCGCGCCGACCCGGCGGATCTGCTGCAGTATGGCGATTTTCGCACTAACATCAACCTCAAGGTCATTCCTGGGGTTGACGGTCAAATCGCCATCCGCCAACTCACGGCGCGCCGGCTGGAAAATGTCCGGATATCCGAGTGTTGGTCCGGCCCAGGCACGGTGGAGCTGCGCCCGAATGCTCAGGCCCCAGTCTATCGCCTGCCGGTGCGCGAGATGTTGAATGGCTACTACTGGCGCACTGATTTCGTTTTGCCTTACGGCCAGGTATTGCATGATTACTTGGCCCCGAAAGGAGACGCGTGATGTTTCAGGGACAGGTGGCGCTGACGACCGGAGGGGGCGGCGGAATTGGTCAGGCGGCGTGTCTGGCGTTTGCCCAGGCCGGCGCCAGAGTGATGGTGGTGGATATCAATGCCGAGGCGGCCAACTCGACAGTAAACATGATTCGGTCCGCCGGCGGCGAGGCCGAGTCGTTTGCTGCCGACGTGAGTCGTGCCGCCGAGGTGCAGGCTTACGTCGCGCACACTCTGGCCAGCTTCGGCCGAATGGATTTTTTCTTCAACAATGCCGGCATTGAAGGCGTGATCGCGCCCACCACCGACTATCCCGAAGAGGTGTTCGACCGTGTTCTGGCAGTTAACCTAAAAGGCGTGTTTCTGGGGCTCAAATATGTGCTGCCCCACTTGCTCAAACAAGGGTCAGGCGCCGTGATCAACATGGCTTCCGTCGCCGGCGTCGTAGGTTCGGCGGGGATGTCCGCCTACTCGGCGAGCAAACACGCCATCATCGGCCTGACACGCACGGCCGCCGCCGAGGTTGGCCGGTCGGGCGTGCGCGTCAACGCTGTCTGCGCCAGTGCCGTCCAAACCCGCATGATCGGCTCACTGGAGAAGATGATTAACCCCGAAAACCCGGAGGCTGTTCACGCCCAGTTTGTCGCCCGCAACCCCACGGGCCGCTACTGCCAGCCCGAAGAAGTGGCGCAGGTTGTGATCTTCCTGGCTTCACCAGCCGCCAGCTTTGTCAATGGGGTGGCAATGCTAGTCGATGGTGGTCGCACAGCCATCTAGCTGGATGCCGGTAATTGCTGTGGTACCATCGCGCCGAGTGCGCGCTGCGCATCAGGCGACGATGCGGGTAGACCGTTGAATATCTGAGTCGGTAAACACGTCCGCCTCATCGGTGCTGGTCGACGAGAACTCCGACACGACCGCGCCCTGGTCACCCGCTTGGAACCAGTGCAGCGTGTCCGGCGACAGGGTGTATTGGTCGCCCGGCTTCAATACAACCTCGCGCCACACGGTGTAAGTGCTTTCCAGGCCCGCGGGCGGGTTGGCATGCCGTGGCTGGCTGGCCTCGCCTGGCAAAAACAGATAAACTTCGCCCCAACGGCAGCGGAACGTCTCTTCTTTGCCAGGCCGGCCGTTCACCGTCGGGTGGCTGTGCTCCGGACAGGTTTGGCGCGGCAGCATGGCCAGCTCCTTAGCGCACACGCGCTGGGTGTTGACGTAAACCAACACGCCTAGCCCAGTCCGTTCAAAGTCACCCAGCCCAAAATCCGCGATTTCTATCCGTTCGTGCTCCGCCGGCGTGATGACCAGGCCGGCCTGCCGGTACAAATCCAGTGACTGCTTCTGCCTGCGTTTGACTTCATCCAGGGTAAGCATGCTATATCTCCAAAATCTGTCGGCGCGCGCGCAACGGGTGGCGAGCCAGAAAATCCACCGCCTCCGCGCGCGTAAAAACGCCTGGCGTGGTGCCCAGCCTCCGGCAGGCCGAGGCGCCCACCGCTGCAGCGAAGGCCACCGTGCGTTCCAGGTCCCAGCCTTCCAACAGGCCGATAATGTAGCCGGCGTCGAACGCATCGCCGGCCCCCGAACCATCTACGAAATCGATTGGCAGCGCAGCCGCCGAAAAAGCCGCCTGGGGCGTGCGCACCACCACCCCTTCAGCGCCGCGTGTGATCACCACTGCCCCGGCGCCGCGCTTGAGCAGAATCTCGGATTGTCGCCACGTATCGCCTTCCCCTGTGATGATGGCCGCCTCGTCCTGGTTCGGCAAGAACACATCGGTAAAAGGGAGGACCGGCGCCAACGCCGGCAAAGCATGCTCAGCTTGTGGCCCAGCCACATCCAGGATGGTTTGAACGCCATGCTTGCGCGCAAATTGGAACAATTGGGCCAGCGCTGCCGGCTCGAAGCCAGGGAAGAGCAAATACCCGCCGACATACAACACCCGGGCGCCGGCAACCTGTTCCAGGTCTATGTCCTCAACGCGCAATTCAGCATTTGCTCCTACTGAGTGGATGTAGCGCCGGTCTTCACCGACTACGGGCAGGATCACGGTGCTGGCCGTCGGCGCCGTGGCCGACTGCCGGATGCCGGTGACATCCACGCCTTTGGCCTCCAGCTCCTGGCGCACAAAGTTCGCGAAGAAGTCGTTGCCCAGCTTGCCGGCCACGCTCACCCGCGCACCCAGGCGAGCGAGATCCATGGCGGCATTGGCTGCGCAGCCGCCGGTGCTCAGCAGCATATCGTTCACCAACTGCAACTGGCCCGCTTGCGGCAAGCGGGCCAGCGGCGGCACAAAGAGATCCGCCACCAGGATGCCAACACAAACGACGTCACAATCTGCGCCGGGCATCCTCTTACCCGCGGTTTGCCGCCACCATGGTGCCTGTTCGGGCCTGGCCCGCGCTGCCATACAGTTGAATCAAATCGCCGACCAGGCGCCGCGCACGCTGCTGGCCGGCCACCAGGATATCCGTGGCCTCGCGTGACCCAACGAAATTGTGGACGTTGAGCGGCTCGGGCAAACTAGCGACGGCCTCCCGCACGCCGGCCAGGAACGTTTCCTTGAGGCGGGTGCCATAGTTGATCTTCGCCACCCCGCGCGCTATCGCCGGCCGGATCGATGAGGAGGGGATCCCAGTGCCACCGTGCAGTACCAGCGGAACCGGCGTGGCTTGCTGAATGCGCGCCAACAATTCCAGATCAATGGCCGCTTGCCCGCTGCTCAGCAAGTGCACATTGCCGACCGACACCGCCAGCGCGTCGATACCGGTGGCTTGCACAAACTGCGCGGCCCGGGCCGGGTCAGTCACCTGTCCAGCTGCCAGCGCCGAGCCGCCAGCATTCGGCAGAAGCCCCAACTCGGCCTCCACCGCCGCGCCCGCCGCGTGCGCGGCAGCGACCATGTCGCGCGTGACGGTCACGTTTTGTTCCCAGGCCAGGTGCGACATGGTCGCTGCCGCGCACGCGGCGGGCGCGGCGGTGGAGGCCGAGTTGGGGCTTCTGCCGAATGCTGGCGGCTCGGCGCTGGCAGCTGG
>JAYTFQ010000424.1:0-3022 GCA_043734225.1 Anaerolineales bacterium
GATGACTCCACTGCAAAAAGGTCTGGTGCCAAAATGAGTGGGGCGAGAGTAATCGATTGTGCCATCATCCGCAAACGGCTTCCCTTCTTTGTCCGACTTCTTGCCACGGAAATGGGGCACCAGCCCTGGCATTTTCGGCGAAACGTAGTTCTTGCAGTGGAGTCAAAGATATATAAGCCGACTGGGATGACGCGGCCCGACGCCCCAAGGGGCGTCGGGCTGTGTCATCCCAGTCGGCGGGCAGTTCATAATCGTTTCAGTGCAGCGCGCCCAGCACCGCCGCGGTCATCTCCTTGGTGCCCAGTTTCCCGCCCAGGTCCGGCGTGCGGCAGCCGGCGTTGATGACTGTCTCGACAGCGGTTTCAATCCTGGCGGCTTCGGTTTCCATCCCCAGCGAGTGGCGCAGCAGCAGGGCCCCCGATAGGATCGCGCCCAGCGGGTTGGCAATGCCTTTGCCGGCGATATCCGGCGCGGTGCCGTGGATGGGCTCGTACAGCCCGCGCGCGCCGTCGCCCAGCGACGCCGAGGGCAGCATGCCCATGGAGCCGGCCAGCACCGAGGCCTCGTCGGTCAGGATGTCGCCAAACGTGTTCTCCGTCACCAGCACGTCAAACGACGCCGGCCGCGCGATCAGGCGCATAGCGGCCGTATCCACCAGCACGTGCTCCGTCGTCACATCCGGGTACTCGGCCGCCACCTGGGTGGCCACCCGCCGCCACAGCCGGCCGGTCTCAATGATGTTAGCCTTGTCCACCGAGGTGACGTGGCGGCGGCGCGTGCGCGCCAGCCGGAACGCGAAGTGCACGATCCGGCGGATCTCGTCTTCGTTGTAGATCAGCAGATCCGAGGCCTGCTCGCGCCCGTTAATGGTCTCGCGCCGCTTCTCGCCGAAATATAGACCGCCAGTCAACTCGCGCAGCACCACCATGTCCACGCCCACCAGCCGGTCGGCCTTCAGCGGGGAGACGTCCGCCAGCGCCGGATAGGCCTTCACCGGGCGGATGTTGGTATACACTGCCAGCCCCTTGCGCAGCCCCAGGATGCCCTGCTCCGGCCGCACGCTGGCCAGCGGGTTGTCCCACTTTGGCCCACCCACCGCGCCCAGCAGCACCGCTTCCGAGGCCAGCGCTTCGGCCATCACCGCCTCAGTCAGTGCCACGCCGTGCTCATCCATCGAGCAGCCGCCCACTAGCTCGCGCTTGAAACGCAGCGTGTGCCCGCTGCCGGCCGTGGCCGCCTCCAGCACCAGCACCGCCGCGTCAATCACCTCTGGGCCGATGCCGTCGCCCGGCGCCAACATGATCTTATGATCCATAGTTAGATTCCATCCTCGCTAGTTTCCCGAATTATAGCCCTGCGTGCCTCCAACCCCTGTTCTGTCCTTCTATGGGCTGATGGTGCGCGATTTTGGGCGCGGCATTCCCGAAGCCAACCTGGCGCGGGTGTTCGAGCCCTTCTTCACCACCGGCCGCGGGGCCGGCGGCAGCGGCCTGGGGATGACCATCGTGTACAATCTCGTCACCACCGCCCTCAAAGGCCGCATCAGTCTGCGCTCGCAGGTTGGGCACGGCACGGAAGTGCGGATTGTTTTCCCGCGCGTTATCGCGGATTGAGTCGAAGGAGACACACCATGGCGTTTGCCCGCGGTCTGGAGTTGGCGGTTTATCAGCCGGTGGTGGATTGGCCCACGCTGATTGCCGCGACCGGCATCAGCTTCGTGATGATCAAGGCCAGCGAAGCCGGCGGGCGTGACCCCCTGTTTCAGCAGCACTGGGCCGAGGCCAAACAGGCCGGCCTGCTGCGTGGCGCCTATCATTTCCTGCGCCAGTCCACCGACCCGCAGCAGCAGGTGGATAACTTCCTGGGCGCGCTGGGTGGCGATCCAGGCGAGCTGCCGCCCACGCTCGATATTGAGGACCCGCGCGCCAACCAGCCCGCCCAATATGCCGCCGGCGCTCAGCTCTGGCTGAACCGCGTGGAAGCCGCGCTAGGCCAGCAGCCGATGATTTACACAGCTGGCTGGTGGTGGAACCCGGGCATGTTCATCAACGGCCGCTACCCGGATTGGGCGCCTGGCTACCGCCTGTGGGTGGCCGCCTGGCCGATGAAGAAGAGCGTGCCGACCATTGCCCAGTTGGAGGCCGGCCAGTTCAAGCCCCTCCTGCCCAAGAGCTGGACCACTTGGCAGTTCTGGCAATACAGCGGCGACGCCGCCACCGTGCCCGGCATCACCAACACCAGCGGCGCTCCGGCCATCGTCGATCTGGATGTGTTCAACGGCAGCGTGGACGACCTGCGCGCTCTGGCCCACAGCAGCGGCTCCGCCACGCCCGCCAACCACCCCAACGACTCGGGCGGCCAACCGCACGGTATTGTCATGGCGGTCGGCTTTGCGCTGCCTGATCCGCGCGTCACCAACCAGGTGATGATCAACGCCTTCAGCCACGCCTTCGGCGCGGGCTTCTTCGATATCATCAGCCGCTGCGGCCTGGCCGGCATGGCCGACCAGCGCTCGGCGCCATACACCGGCCCCGCCATCGAGGCCATCCCTACACTCGACGCGATGGGCCAGGCGTCCTTGACCCAGGCGCTGCTCGCACTCGTCACTCACTAACAGCGCCGGGGCGTTCAACTGAACGCCCCGACTGGCGGAACAACTGCTTCAGATTGTCACTTTGAGTGGCCTTACCACGTGCGGCATGTTTCGGCGCAAGAAACGCCGTTTTCCTTGTCTGTCTATCCTGAGCGCGAATGTGCTGACTTGGGCCTTGTGTCACGGTCGCGCGCGAAGGACCTCCCGTTATGTCCGTCGCGACAGCCGGTTTCTGAGCAGCGCGAATGCGCTGCCTTAGACCTTGCGTCACGGCCGCGCGCGACGCGCAGCGCCCCTGTGGGGAGGGGCCTCTGCCCACGGAGTCAGCATAACTGGTCCGCCGACCGGCGCGGACACTTCAAAGTGATCAAGGTCATCAAGGATGGTTGGACTAAATTGGCTGATGCGCAGTGGACCGACGTTCGTCGG